>DASVOT010000792.1:0-4263 GCA_036383235.1 Chryseosolibacter sp. | reverse complement strand
TGATACCCCTGGCGTTGAAGTGCGGGCGTTTTATGTGCCTGAGCGTTCTGATCACGCTGCGCATGGCTTCGTACATCAAAAACTCCCATCTGGGATATTCGTCCGTGCCGAGATAAGAATAATCTCCGTACACACAACTGGTGTTATTATCTTTTGCCAGGGCAGTCGTCATCCTTTCTATCCATTCCTCAGGATAAAAACTGTCGGCGTCGGCTGACAAAATATATTTCCCGCGCGCTTTCTCGAGTCCCATCTGTCGCGCCGGGCCCCATCCGGGTATGGCCTGGAAATAGTTTATGACATTCAGCTTATCCAAAACTTCCTGGGTGTGATCGGTCGAGTTGTTGTTGATAACTATGATCTCGGCCGGATATTTCGTCTTGTTGCGGGACAGGGAATGCAGGGTCCGCAGGATCGTAAACTCTTCATTGAGAACCGGGATGACAACGGAGACGACGGGCTCGGGGCTCCGGAAACGGGACAACCCTTCTTTGATCTCGGTAAAAAGGGAGGAAGGAATATTCCCAATGCTGTTTTCGGTGAATAACAGGGGATGGATCCACCCCGGGTTTCTCAAAAATTCAAACATGGCCTGACACTCTTTAAAATCAGAATAAGAGTATAGGCCAGTCTCGCGTTGTGTTTCGCGCCTTTAATTTGGCCACGGGCGATCGACCCGGACAATGATCCCCGTCGGAAAGGCGGCGACATTGGTCATGCGCACAAAAGTCTTAAATCGGAGGCGATGTGTTTGCCCCCGGATCAGCGGCTTTCCTCTCCATAGTCGAGGAATACCTTCTTGAGCTCCTTCTCGTCTATCCGCACATTTCGCTCATAGGCGTCGAGCTCGAGCAACACGATCTTGGGATCGTTCATCACGGTGCGGAGCTTCTCAATATCCTTGTCGAATTCGGGATTCCTTCTCAGGGTTTTCAGCGCGTACTTCCTGGCGAAATCGTCGCCGGCGGATTGAACCTTGCCGCGCAGATCGATATTGATTTTGATCTTGTCCATGATCCCTTCCTTCGAGCGTCCGATCACCTCGGTTGCCTCGAGGGTACCCAGTGTGAGCACGGTGGTGCCCCCGACTCCGGAGACAATCTTTGACTGATCGGGCGCCAACCCCACTACCGGAGTGAGGCCCGTCACGGCGCCGAGGCCCGCGTTCAGGATCGACCGGTTCTGTTTTCCTTTCCTCGCTTTCTTGTATTCCTTATTCAGCATCTTCTGGTTGGCATCCAGCTGCCTGATCAGCTGCGCGGCTTCAATCAGCTGGCCGCGGTATTTCTGAAAGAGCTGCGCATCTTTCTTGATCAGGTTTTCAGCGTCCTTGACTTTGATCCGCGCTTTGCGCTGCGTCCGGTTGTTGGATTTATCCAGCACATAAAATGTTACTTCCGTGATTTCCGTCCCGTTCAACTCATCGATGTAGTCATAGCCGGGTGTCCACGTAAATTCAAATTGCAGGCCTGTATTGCTTTTCAGCGCGCTCTCGGGAACGCGCTTGTCGTTGGATACAAATCCGGTGTGGCTGACATCATCGTCACCGTTCGGATCAGAGACATAGATCTTAAGGTTCAGCGTCTCGTCCTCCTTGATTGTAAAAAGGGAATCTCCCGGCACGCCAGGCACCAGCAAGATGTCGGGCGGGAGGTCCTGCTGCGTAGCGGCGATCTTCAGCTTCCCGATGGTCTCGGCTTTGTCCGGCTGGTCCTGCACAATGAACTCCACTTCGAGGGGTTCTTTTTTTATAGCCATGAATTGGGTCCTCGAGGGGTTCCAGCTGAACTGTCCCTGCGAGGATAGGGACGCACCTTCCGGCATTTTGGCAAGAATGGTTTTGAACACCAGCGGATCACCGTCCTGGTCATAGACGAACTCAGGGGGAAACTGGTAGGAATTGTTCGTGGACTGTTTCACATAAAACACCGGCATCTCTTCTACGACGGGAGGCCTGTTGACATGCCGGACCACGAAGGTCACCGGTTCCCGTATGCGTTTGTTGTCGGGCCAGATGGCCTCAATCATGACGGTATAGTCCTTCATGCGTGTTACGCGGTCGACGAGGTCATAAGAAGGCTGCCAGAAAAAATTGCCTACCGAATCGAATTTGATGTTCAGGTCCTGAGCTCCTTCCATAAAAAAACGGGCAGGTTTCTTGTCGGTCGTCTTCACCTGGAATGACAGGATCTGGTTTTCCTGGATGATATTCCAACCGCTGGAATCGGGAAAGACAAATTTTGCGTCACTTTGGCTCCTGAGACTGTCCGGCTGCTGGGCGAATGAGGTTAAACTTGTGCATACGAGGGCCAGGAGTACTCTATACTTAATTACTTTCATTAGGTAACTTTGGGTAAAACGACGGTAAATTTAGCAAGATCAAGGTTTTAATAAGGATGCCACGTATTAAAAAGAAGCAATCTACCGACAATTTCTTCAGCGATGTTTACGAAGTCGCAAAACTGGTTCCAAAAGGGCGGGTTACGAGCTATGGCGCTATTGCCCATTACCTCGGATTGAAATCCAGCGCCCGGATGGTTGGCTGGGCCCTCCACGGATGTCCGAAAAATGTGCCGGCCCACAGGGTGGTCAACAGCGCGGGACTCCTGACAGGCAAGCACCATTTCAAGCCTCCCTCCGCCATGCAGAAAGCCCTGGAGAAAGAAGGGGTCAAGGTCAGGAACGACAAGGTCCAGGATTTCAATAACATCTTTTGGGACCCCACCCTGGAACTCGGGTGAATAACGATTTCCAACGTGAAAAATTTTCTGCAGGGAAGGTGAAAAAGTGGCAGGTTCTGGGCCGGGAACCGGCGGTGTCAGGCCTTGTAAACACGGTTTTTTGCGACGAAGACACGAGGGCACGAAGGGGCACAAAGCCTTTTTTAGCTAACGCTTTTATTTGCCACAAAGACACGAAGACACGAAGCTCTATCCCGCCTCATTTATCTCCTCACTCTTCGCCCCTTATACCTCTATACCCTATACCTTTATACCTTAGATCCTTAGCGCCGTATATCCATATATCCGTATATCCGTATATCCTTAGCCCCCTATATCTTTATACCTTATACCCTTGATCTATATACACCTTGTTGAAGATTCGGCGAATGAGTCATTCGAAGGTGGGGGACACGGATCCCGGGGCTCCGCCACTTCGCGGCTCCCGGGCTGGTGTATTACGCCCCTTCAGGGCTGGAGTTGTTTGCAATAAATAACTATATCGCTATACGCACCACCCTTATACCTCTATACCCTATACCCTTATACCTTAGATCCTTAGCGCCGTATATCCATATATCCGTATATCCGTATATCCCCCCTATACCCCTATACCTTATACCCTTATACCTCTATACCCCTATACCTTAGAGCCCCTAGAGGGCTGCGACCCGCTCCCCACGCTTGCTGATGAGCGCAAAGCCGAGGAAGGTGATGATGCCGTTGATGAGCAGGATCTCGAGGCCGAGTTTATAACCGTTGAACACGACAGGCGAATAGATGCTGAGGATAAAACAGATCACCGGTGAAAGAACGCACACGAGTGGCACAAGCCTGTCTTTTACCTGGAGGCGGGTGAAGATGCCGAAGCTGAAGAGTCCGAGCAGCGGGCCATAGGTGTACGTCGCGATGCCCAGCACGGCATCGATGACGCTGCGCTCGTTGATTTTCCTGAAGACCACGATGATGATGAGAAACAGGAAAGAAAATCCAAGGTGAACCAGAAATTTCTGTCGCCTCCTCACTTGTTCGGGTTTGTCTTTGAAGTTCAGGAAGTCGATGCAGAACGAGGTAGTCAACCCCGCCAGGGCGGCATCCGCGCTTGCGTAGGAGGAGGCGGTGATGCCCAGGAGAAAAAATATTCCCACGATGAGGCTGAATTCATTCAGCGCCAGCACCGGGAACAATTCATCCGTCGACGCCGGAATGGGAATATGATTTTTCTCGCTGTACAAGAACAGGAGCGCGCCAAGGGTGAGGAACAGCAGGTTCACGATCACGAGGATGATGCTGAACCAGAACATATTTTTCTGGGCGTCGCCCAGGGTTTTGCAGGTGAGATTTTTCTGCATGATCTCCTGGTCCATGCCCGTCATGGTGATGGTGATGAGCGCGCCTCCGATGAACTGCTTGAGGAAGAACATCGGCGAATCGGGATCGTCGAAGTAGAACATCCTGGAGTACTTACTCTCTTTGATGGCCTCGATCATCTGGGGAAAAGACCATCCAAGGTCGTCCGAAATGTGCCACACTGCCACGCAAA
>DASVOT010000791.1:0-1945 GCA_036383235.1 Chryseosolibacter sp. | reverse complement strand
TCATGAAACAGTTGTTCATCGGTCAGCTGAGAGTCGCGTCTGAAAAAATTCGCTTTTCTCGACCATTGTACCTTCAGGCGCTCGTCGATCGACGCGTAATCGTCGGTGGAAGCAACGGTTTCAATGTCAATAAAAAGAATGTCGCGTAACTCGGGAATCATAAATATTTCTAAAAGTAAGGATTTGTGCTAATGCTTTGCAATTAACCGGTACAATACTTGCCACCATCGCGCGAGGCGCGGCTGCCCCTCGCCTTCGCGGAGCATTTGGCTGTTCTGGCCACCGCCCGACCCGTCAGCAGGAGCATCCTTCTGATTTCAGTTTTCCCGTATATCGGTAAAAGCTTTGACAAGTCATGTCAGGGCATCGTATCTTTCTCTACTGCCAGGCAAAATGATCGGTATATGAATCCGGCCGGCCGACGACTTTCGCGTGTTCCTTGTCCACTTTTTCTTGCGCTTTCCTGCCGGGTCAACGCCGGGGATGGTGTTCTATCGGGCGGATGGAAGTGAGGAGCATCGGGATGCAAAAAAACGGCAAGGCTGTGACCGAACCGTTTATGAGTGAAGCACTCCTTCCATCTCGAGTTCTTTGATGAAGGAAATGTTTGCTTCGCAGATCGTGTCAGGAACAAAAATAAAGCGCTTGTCATAGATCTGGCGACCGATGTAATAACTCACCCAATACTCGTTGTTCAGGTGAAAGACGGCGGGGTCGATGGGTTCGATGAGCACGGAGCTGTGAGGGGGAACGGTCTCCAGGAAATGACGCAGGGTGGAAGTGTTCTGCTTTTCGCCATCTTTTTCGCCGTAACCCTTGCTGGCTACCAGCGTATTTTCCAGCGGGAATTCGTTGTTGTTAAGCAGGTAAACCCTCCACTCATTCCGGTCCCCGTGGCCCACTGAACGCGCAACCGCCAGCGTCACATTCTTCACTTCCGGTACTACAATATCTTTGATCATACGCTGATATAACCCGATAGTTTATTTTCTAAAAAAATCACACCCACTCGATTCCGAATTGCCGGCCGAGCTTTTCTCTCAGGACACCTTCGACTTCCAGCATGTCTGGCTTTCGGCCCAGTTCCGCTTCCATGGAGGTGACTGATTTTTCAGCTATTCCGCAGGGGACGATGTACCCGAAATATCGAAGGTCGGTGTTGACATTAAGCGCAAAGCCGTGCATGGTTACCCAGCGACTGGTTTTTACGCCCAGGGCGCATATCTTGCGCGCGTGCTCCGGCCTGCCGGCGTCAACCCAGACCCCTGTCAGTCCCGGAATTCTCCCGGCCGGGATATCATACTCCAATAAAGTCTGGATAACAGCTTCCTCGAGGGTACGCATGTACCGGTGAATGTCAGTGAAAAAATTCTCCATGTCGATTACAGGGTAGCCCACGATCTGCCCCGGGCCATGATAGGTGATGTCACCCCCGCGGTTGATGTGATAATAGGAGGCCTGAATCGACCCGAGGTCTTCTTTCGCAATCAGCAGATTTTTTTCGTCGCCGCTTTTTCCCAGCGTGAAAACATGGGGGTGCTCGCAAAAGAGAACGAAATTATCAGTGGGTATTTGCGCGTCATCCGGCCGCGAGCGGTTCTCAACCTTCACGGCGACGATCCTGTTAAAGATATCCGACTGGTAATCCCAGGCCTCCTTATAATCGATCAGACCCAGATGGATGAATTGCGCTTTCTTGTTCATATCGGAAGCCGGACAAGAGCCGGTCGGCCCCTCCCTGCTATTTTATTTTCTCCAGTTCCGACTTCAGATAAACAATCGGTTCGATCGGGTCCGGCTCGACCCCGTTTTCTTTCGCCAGGTAATAGGAGATCCAGTCTGTAAGATGAATGAGATAGTAATATTGCTCCAGGAGCGAGGCGCCTTCACCCACGACGTCAATGATGGGATTGGACTTCTTTTCAAAAATGTCGCGACAGATCTC
>DASVOT010000790.1:0-2178 GCA_036383235.1 Chryseosolibacter sp. | reverse complement strand
TTCCACATCTGAAAACTCCTTCATGGCCAAAGCGCTTTCCGAGCGGTTAACCTGTTTTGGTATCAACAGGTATGCGGAGAGGGCCATAAAAAATATTGCGGCCGCTCTCCAGTACGCGAGGGGATTGCTCCACCGGCGCGTGCTCCCGTCGAGCGAACGTTCAATCCGGTTCCAGAGGCTTGCGGATGGTTCCTTGTCATCAAACGCTTCGCGATTCCGGCGAACAAAATTTTCAAGCTGATCCTTCATACGCTACGAAATTAATTTTTCTCTCAATTTTGCTTTGGCTCTGTTCAACTGCGATTTGGAGGTCGACTCGGAGACCTTCATGATACCGGCGATCTCCTGGTGGTCGTAGCCTTCCAGTAAATATAACGACAGCACCGTCCGGTAGCCATCGGGTAATTCTTCAATTGCCTTTTTAACCCGCTCAATGGTTAGTCCTTCCATATATTCGCTTTCGGGTTCCTCCTCCGGCGCATCCCATTCGTCATCATCCGGAATCAGCTCGTGTTTTCTTTTTTTCAGGACATTGATGGACTTATTCACTACAATGCGTTTGAGCCAGGCTCCGAACGTCGCATCACCGCGGTAGTGCGCGAGATTCTTAAAGGCGCTGGTGAAAGCTTCCTGGAGTGCGTCTTCCGCGTCTTCCGCCCTGCCTGTGATCCGGCAGCTGACGTTGAACATTTGCCGGGAATAAAGCTTGTAGAGGCGGTAATAGGCCTCCCGGTCACCCGATTTACAGCGGGCGATGAGGTCGTCATGTATGTTCAATACCGGGGCGGCCAACAGGATATCTACCATTCGTTGCAAAGACAAGATACGTATTAAAAGGTTGCATGGCCGGCCTCTGTGGGAACACGGGACCTCGTGGGCCACCCGGCGCTTTAGGTCCCAATGGAGGAACTGGCAGGGGCAAGTCCCTTCTCCGCAGCGATTTTCTTCAACAATTGAAGCGCCTCCTCCCGGTCGTTGGCAATCTCTCCCTCCAGGATGGCTTCTTTGATTTGTTCTTTGATATCTCCGATGACTTTGCCGGGAGGAATGTTGAACATTTTCATGATCTCGTCTCCAGTGACTGGCGGCTGGAAATTCCGGACGTGGTCTTTCTGTTCCACTTCGGCCATTTTCCTCTCCACCAGGTCAAAGTTCTTCAGGAATTTGGTCACCTTCTCATTATTCTTCGACGTGATGTCCGCCCTGCAAAGCTTCATGAGCGCATCCACGTCGTCTCCGGCTTCAAAGAGCAATCGCCGGATCGCGGAGTCGGTAACATTCCGCACGAGCGGGATCGGTCTCAGGTGAAGACGCACAAGCTTCTGAACGAACAACATCCTCTCGTCCATGGGCAGCTTTAACCTGCGGAAAATGGCCGGCGTCATACGCGCGCCTTTTTCCTCATGTCCGTGAAAGGTCCAGCCGTGCGTCTTGTCGAATTTTTTTGTGGCAGGTTTTGCAATGTCGTGCATGATGGCGGCCCAGCGCAACCAGAGATCGTCGGAAACCCTGGACACATTGTCCAGCACCTGGAGGGTATGGAAAAAGTTATCTTTATGCGCCTGGTTTCCGACATACTCCACGCCATGCAGGGCCACCATCTCGGGGAAAAACCGGGCGAGAAGACCGCTGTGAAACAGGAGTTTGAAACCATACGAAGGCACCGGACTGAGGATGATCTTGTTCAGCTCATCAATGATTCTCTCGCCGGAAACAATTTTCAGCCGCTCGGCCTGGGAGATCAGGGCCGCGAAGGTATCCGCTTCAATGTCAAAGTTCAGTTGCGACGCAAACCTGACCGCGCGCATCATCCTTAAAGGATCGTCGGAGAACGTGACCACAGGATCCTGTGGGGTGCGGATGAGCTTTCGCTTCAGGTCGCCCACACCGTCGAACGGATCGACCAGCTGGCCGTATGTTCCTTCGTTGAGGGAAATAGCCATGGCGTTGATGGTGAAATCCCTCCGCTTCTGGTCTTCTTCAAGGGTGCCGTCTTCCACCAGGGGCTTTCTCGAATCGGCGCGATACGATTCCCGGCGAGCGCCCACAAACTCCAGGTCCAGGTCGTCCCACACAATCTGGGCGGTGCCGAAGTTCCTGAAGATGTTGACCAGGACACGCGGGCCGAGTTCTACGGCCACTGCCTGTGCCAGGTCAATGCCGCTGCCGACGCAGACA
>DASVOT010000789.1:0-8985 GCA_036383235.1 Chryseosolibacter sp. | reverse complement strand
CGCCGGCTGACGGCATCCCATATTCTCCCGATCTGTTGGTCGGCCGTGCGCACCGCGTCGTAAAATTCGTCGCTGTCGCCGAAGCGGTGCGCCATGTCATCGGTGTATTCAAGGTAAACCCAGGAAAGGTCAGGACCGTTTTCGCGGATGCAACGGGCAGCTTCGTCTGCAACCGCTTCATCAATCCGGTGAATGTAGCCTGAATGTTCATCGTGGGGATAGGCGACTGTGTCCAGCTCCAGTCCGTCGAACTTGTAATCGAGCTTAATATTTCCGGCTTCCGGGAGACCCTCTCCTATTAACTTTGTTCGGTTGTCCGTCCACGTCGAGAAGATTGCCGTCTTCAGTCCGGGTTTGTATTCCTCCGCCAGCCTGAAAACATTGGGATAATGATAATTCGGCTCGCGGATATCATTATCCCAAACATTGTGTTTGTTCGCCCACGTGCCGGTAAGCAGGCTGTTGTATCCGACGGCGGAAATCGTCGGCGTCTGCGTATAACCACCCCGCTCTCCGCCGACATACGCCCGCGTATACCCGCCCTGCGCGGATATCTGTTTCAGGCCCGGCGGATCCAGCTTTTCAATGACGTCGGCTGGGATGCCGTCGACGATGATGAAAACAGCTTTTGGGATCGCGCTGTTGTTCCGCTGGCAGGAACCGATGAGCAACAGAGCCAAAACCAGGAGGGTGGAAGCGATACCTCCCTTATTATATAAGAGTGGATGTGTTGATTGCGCGTTGACAGGCATGATACAGTGTCTTTGTTTGACGACAGGAGAGGTCAAAAATAGGGAGTATCCATCAGTTGACAAATTTGGAATGTTGGCGGACCTTTACACCATCGGATCGTCAGCGAACCATACAGCCCCCTCAAAAAATGATGACATCTTCGGTCTGGTGTTAACCGGTGGCTATAGTACGCGTATGGGTGCGGACAAGAGTTTACTGGACTACCACGGGAAGCCGCAACGCGAATTTGTGTTCGAGCTTCTCGGAAAATTCTGCGCAGAAGTTTTTACCTCCTGCAGGAAGGACCAGGACGTGCCGCCGAACCTTCACCCTCTTCCCGACACTTTTGAGATGAAGGGGCCCCTTAACGGAATACTTTCCGCGTTCTCCGCGAATCCGCAGCGGTGCTGGCTCATCCTCGCGGTCGATATGCCTTATGTGAGCGAGGACACCCTGCGGCTGCTCGTCGAAAGCAGGGACCGGGAGAAACTGGCCACCTGTTTTTACAACGAGGAAACGCAGCAGCCCGAACCACTTCTTACGCTGTGGGAAGCCCGGGCGTATCCGTCGCTGCTGAAGTTCGCTGAAGCCGGCAATCCCAGTCCCCGGGAATTTCTCAAGACGCACCCCGTCAACATGATCGACCCACCTGATAAAAAGACACTATTGAATTTCAACTACCCGCGCGGTCTCTGACAGTCCGTTCCACTTCTCAAACCCGTTCGCCTGGCGATCAGCCCTGAACCGCTGCCCTCCAAGTCCTTTCACCAAATACACGTACGTCACGAAATACTTAGAAAAATACGTATATAACTTGCGTACTAGTCATAAATTTACGTATAATTACCTATTATTTGTTCATTCATTACTTAAATCGTTTGCAATGAAGCGCATAATAGTGGTAGGAAACGGCATGGTCGGTTACAAGTTCTGCGAGAGGTTGTGCGACCGGGCTGCCGGAGTTCAGGTAATCGTTTACGGCGAGGAGCCACGGCCGGCCTATGACCGCGTCCACCTGAGCAGGTTTTTTGGTGGCGCCGGCGCCCCGGACCTTCAGATGGCGCCTGCGTCCTGGTATGAAGAGCACGGCATCCGGCTGCATACGGGCGAGCTGGTAACGGAGATCGATCGCGCGGGCAAAACGATCAGAACACACAGTGGCCTCACGGAGCGCTATGATTATCTCGTACTGGCTACTGGCTCGAGCGCTTTTGTTCCCGCCATTGAAGGCGTTGAGCGCGGCGGCGTGTTTGTATACCGCACGATCGAAGACCTTATCCAGATCAGGGATTACGCGGCGAAGGTCAGCCGCGGGGCAGTGATGGGCGGCGGACTGCTGGGACTCGAAGCGGCGAAAGCGCTCGTCGACCTGGGCCTGGAAACGCACGTGATCGAGTTCGCGCCCCGCCTGATGCCGAGGCAGATCGATGATGCCGGCTCGCGGATCCTGGCGGAAAGGCTTTCGCAGATGGGCATCGGTATTCACACGGGCAAAAATACGAGGCGGATTGCCGGCAACGGCACGCTGGAGGCTTTGGAGTTCGCCGACGGATCGCGCCTCGGCATTGAAATGCTCGTGATCTCGGCGGGCATCCGTCCCCGCGACGAACTCGCAAAGGAATCCGGGCTTGAAGTACATCCCCGTGGCGGCATTGTTGTGAACGAAAACCTGAAGACCAGCGACGAAAACATCTTTGCCATCGGCGAGGCGGTTTCGCACAATAACATGGTCTATGGACTCGTTGCACCCGGCTACGAGATGGCCGACATTGTCGCGGCGCAGATCGCCGGAACCGCGTCGAAGACCTTCCAGGGCTTTGACATGTCGACGAAGCTGAAAATGCTGGGCGTGGACGTCGGCAGTTTCGGCGACGCCTTCGGCGACACTCCGGGAAGCCAGCCTATCGTGTTCGAGAACCGGCGCAACGGTATATATAAGCGCATCAACATCTCCGCGGACGGAAAACACCTCCTCGGCGGCATATTGATCGGCGATGCAAGCCAGTACGGCCTGCTTCACCAGATGGCTGTCGGCAAGATGAAGTTGCCCTCCGCTCCTGAGTCGCTCATCGTCGGGGGCGGCGAAACCGTCGGCATCGGAGAGGTTCCGGACGATGCGCAGATCTGTTCCTGTGAAAATATCACCAAAGGCGAGGTCGTAAACCAGATCCGCGAAAAAGGCGCCAGAACCATCGACGAGATCAAAAAAAATACGAAGGCCTGCACCGGATGCGGCGGATGCGCGCCGATGGTCACCGACATCCTGAAAGTCTCCCTGGAGGGCCTCGGCATCCGTGTTAAGAAAACACTGTGCGAGCACTTTGACTATACGCGCCAGGAGTTGTACGATATCATCCGCGTGAAAGGCGTGAAGGATTATGAAACGCTCCTCGATACCCATGGCAAGGGCGATGGCTGCGAGGTCTGCAAACCCGCAGTCGCCTCTTTGCTGGCCAGCATCTGGAACGAGGTCATCCTTTCGCAGGCAACCATACAGGATACGAACGACCGGTTCCTGGCAAACATCCAGCGGGGCGGGACGTATTCGGTTGTTCCCCGCGTCGCGGGCGGAGAAATCACACCGGAAAAACTGATCGCCCTGGGACGGATCGCCAGGGAATACAACCTCTATACCAAGATCACAGGAGGACAGCGCATCGATCTGTTCGGAGCGCGCGTGGATCAGCTACCGGAAATCTGGGAAGCGCTGATCGCCGAGGGATTTGAAAGCGGGCACGCCTATGGAAAAGCGTTGCGGACTATCAAAAGCTGCGTAGGCTCGACCTGGTGCCGGTACGGCGTTCAGGATTCTGTTTCCTTCGCGATCTTCATCGAAGAGCGCTACAAAGGATTGCGCGCCCCCCACAAGATCAAGGGCGCGGTGTCGGGCTGCATCCGCGAGTGCGCCGAGGCGCAGTCAAAAGACTTCGGCCTGATCGCGACGGAGAAAGGCTGGAATATTTACGTCTGCGGCAACGGCGGCTCACGGCCTCAGCACGCAAAGCTGCTCGTCGCTGACGTGGATACGGAAACCTGCGTCAGGCTCATCGACCGGTTCCTCATGTTTTATATCCGCACGGCGGACCCGTTGACGCGTACAGCCACCTGGTTGAACAAAATGGAAGGCGGCGTCGAATACCTCTATGACGTGATCGTCAACGACTCGCTGGGGATCGGCGGGCAGCTGGAAGCGGAAATGAAGGAGCGCATCGCCAACTACGAGTGCGAATGGAAAAAGGTGGTGGAAACACCCGCCCTTCGCGGACAATTCAGGCATTTCGCCAATGACGACGGACAGGACGACACCTTGTCGTTCGTGGAAATGAGAGGTCAAAAATGCCCGGCCGACTGGGATAAGAAATAAGTATACACCCGTGAATTCAATTGATATGATGCTACAGGAAGCAGCCAACGACCCGGCGGGTACGGCACCATCCGCACGCGAGGAGATCAGAACCTGGTTCAGGGCCGCGCCCGTGGCGGCCTTCCCCGAGAACGGCGGCGCCTGCATCCGGTATAAAAACCTGCAGGTCGCAGTCTTCAATTTTTCCAGGAGAAAGGAGTGGTACGCCTGCCAGAATTTATGTCCCCATAAAAAGCAGATGGCCTTATCGCGCGGTCTCATCGGCTCCGCCGGCGATGAACCCAAAGTCGCCTGCCCCTTTCATAAGAGAACCTTTTCCCTTCGCAGCGGCGGATGCCTGAATGCGGCGGAAGAGAGCATATCCGTTTTTCCCGTGAAGGTTCACGACGGCTACGTATACATCGGATTTCGCGATTAGCCGGCGCCCACCGCGGTGTTGCGCTTCCCGAAAAAGGGCGATGGCAGTCCGCTGCCGCCTGTGGCCGGCCCTCGCAGTACGCAAAATCACGAAAATCCGCGTAAATCTGTGAGGTTTTTAAGTAATTTGCTACGTATGAAGCTCTATCCGGATAATCTTGCGAAGAGTGGGTTCGGCCGTTTCAGCCGGCTGGGGGCCTGGTATATCCTGGCGCTTAGCGTCATTGGCATTGTGGCCATCGTGGGTCAGGCGCTCATCCAGCTGCACTTAAGCGATCAGCTCAGCGATTCGCGCGTGGTGAACGTGGCAGGAAAGCAGCGCATGCTCAGTCAGAAGATCGCAAAAACAGCGTTGCTCCTTCGCGACGGGCAGACGGCGGAGGAGCGGGAGCGGATCCTGGAAGAGTTAAAGCAATCGGTTACCCTCTGGAGAGTCTCGCAGGACGGATTGCTGAACGGCAACGACAGCCTCAGGCTTCCCGGCCAGAACAGCGAGGCCGTCTCCCAGCTCTTTCTCGTCCTGGAGGTTCACTATGGGGCTATGCGCACCAGCGCGCTGCACCTGATTGCGGCGCTTCAGGAAAACCGCGGGACGCCGTATCGCTTCCTCCGGGACGATGTCGAAAACATTTTGCGGCACGAGGAGCCGTTCCTGACAGGCATGGAGAAGATCGTGTTCCGGTATGACGAGGAGGCGAAAGCCAAGGTCTCCTCCCTGCGCCTGATGGAATACATGGTGCTGGCGGTCTCCCTGATCGTGATTGCGCTGGAGATCATTTTCATTTTCAGGCCCGCCGCGCGGCACGTGAACAGCACCATCGCGAAGCTCATTTCCTCGGAAAAGAACGCGCGGAAACTTTCCCGGGAGATCGGTGCCCTGTATGCGTCGCTGGAAAAATCATACGAACAGATCGCGTTCGTAAACCAGCCCGTGGACAATCCGCGGCTGATGGCCAAAGCCGATCGCGGGGGAACTGTGACATTCGTGGCGGAAGCGTTCTCGGACGTGTCCGGCATCCACCAGGTCAAGAGCTCTGCGCAGCTGGCGGATCTCTTCCCCGGTATGGAACATCCGGGCGACTGGATGGACAACGTGGTGGATACTGTATCAGAGGGACGGTCGTGGCAGGGCGAGCTCCGTTTCAAAGCGGCCTCGCAAAAAGATTGCTGGTTCGACCTGGTGGTCACGCCGGTTTACAACGACCGCGACGAGATTGACGAGCTGCTGGTGCTGGGTTCGGATATCTCGCGCCGCAAGCTCGCCGAGCAGACCATGAAGGGAAAAAACCGGGCGGAAATCGAGAAAAAAATCAATCAGCAGAAATTCCGGTCCGTGCTGATCCTGGAAGGTCAGGAGGAAGAACGGAAACGCATCGCCATGGACATCCACGACGGTATCGGGCAGATGCTCACTTCCCTGAAATACCAGATGGAATCCATCGATCCGGCCGACGCTGAAAAAGCGCGTCACAAGATCGCGGAGGTCGATCAGCTGATCAAGGAGATCATCAAGGAAGTACGGAAAGTAACATTCAACCTGAAGCCTACGGTTCTCGGCGATTATGGATTGCAGGCCGGCCTGAATGTCTTCATCCGCGAGATCGGCAAGCTGACCGGCATCGACCTGCAGTACCGGACCAGCGGCGCCATCCCGCGCTTGCCGCAAAAGGTAGAGAACAATATTTTCCGCATCATTCAGGAGGCGATAAACAATGCGATCAAATATTCCGGGGCTTCGAAGATTACCGTATCTTTAAAGCATACGGAAAACGATTTGATCATTACCGTCAGAGACGAGGGCAAGGGATTCGATCCGCAGATCGCCGAGGCCAGCAGCTCGAATCTGGAATCGGGGCGCGGCTTCTTCAATATGTATGAGCGCACCGAGTATATAAACGGCAACCTGGAAATCCTGTCCGAACCGGGGCAGGGCACAACGGTAAGGTTAACAGTTCCGGTGGGAAATACGGTGACGACCGCGTAGCAACATGAGCAAGATCAATATTGTTTTGGCCGACGACCACGTGCTGGTTCGCAAAGGGATCCGGTCCATGCTTGAATCCGACCCGGAGATCAGCGTCATCGGCGAAGCGGGAAACGGAAAAGAGGCGCTCGCCGCGGCAAAATCGCTGAAGCCGGATATTATCGTCCTGGATATACGCATGCCCGAAATGTCGGGGCTCGAGGCAGCTGCCCTCCTGCCCGAATACGCTCCCGATACCCGCGCAGTCATCCTCTCCATGCACGACTCGGAAGAATATGTGGTGCAGGCCCTGCAGGCAGGCGCGTTCGGCTACCTGTTGAAAGACACGGACAAGGATGAATTCATCAAAGCGCTCAAACAGGTACACGGCGGACACAAATACTTCAGCGGCGCCGTTTCACACGTCCTGGCCGACCAGCTGCTGAACGCCCGGCCCTACCTCACCCCCCGCGCACCGGTGGAAGATGTCTACCACCTCACCCGGCGCGAAAAAGAAATCCTCCGCATGGTCATCGACGGCAAACACAATAAAGAGATCGCCGACTCCCTCGGCAAAAGCCTGCGAACCATCGAAACCCATCGCTTCAACATCATGAAGAAGCTCGGCGTCAACAACGCCATCGACATGGTCAACAAGAGCATCAGGGAAAATCTCGTCTGATAATCAATTGGTCAATTGTTCAATTGGTCAAGCATGCGTCGTCGTGTCTTAGCGTCTTAGTGGCTGCGGTCATTGGTCAATTGCTCAATTGGTCAATTGCTCACTTATTCACGCATGTCTGCAATCGATTTTCTACGTAAATCAATCCGTTTCGGTAATATTTTAGGTATTTTTACGTATCTAATCTTTACGTTTTACTTACTTTTATTACGTAATTCGAGACGCAATCATCTGCACCTGAAACCACCTTCAATATGAATAGAAAAAAGTTTACACTCGTCTTCCTGCTGGCGCTCTTCCTGGCGGAGGGCCTTCGCGCGCAAGTTGCAGTCACCGCCCAGATCAGAACACGATCCGAATACCGCGACGGACAGGGAACGCCGTCTCCGGACGGATCGCCGCCGGCCTTCTTCACCTCGCAGCGCACAAGAATCAACGCAAGTTTTTCCGGGCACCGCTTCCGGATCTACACTTCCCTACAGGACGTGCGGGTATGGGGACAGGATGCCTCTTCCGTCAACCGCATCACCGTCGACAGCTATGACGGGCTCCTGCTCCACGAAGGATGGGCAGAGCTCAGCCTCCTGGACACGGGCCGTGTCATCAAAAATCTCACACTCAAGATCGGAAGGCAGGAGCTCGTGTACGACGACGTGCGACTGCTGGGCAACCTGGACTGGCTCCAGCAGGGACGCCGTCATGACGCCGCCTTGCTGAAGCTCGAGCAGGGAAACTGGCTGGCGCACGCGGGCGTCGCCTTTAACCAGAGCGGCGAGCGCAAATCCGGGACACTGTACTCCGGCGTACCCGTCGGCTATCCCGCCGGCACGAATAACGTCGGGGCGCTGTACAAGTCCATGCAGTTTCTCTACGTCGCCCGCAAACTTTCCTTCGGCAACGCCTCGTTCCTCGCCTTCAAGGACGATTTCAGCAAATTTTCCTTTGCCCCAACGGACTCCCTGAAGGCGAACCCCCTCTACGGCAACACGGCCTGGAGCCGCCTGACGACAGGCGCAAACCTGTTCGGCACGGCCCGCAAGAAAGTAACGTTCGCCCTAAGCGCTTTTTACCAGGGAGGACGGTATCGAGACGGCACGGAACTGAACGAGTACCTTCTGTCCGCATCGTTCCTTTACGCCGCTACGCCGGAGATCAGCCTTGGCCCCGGCGTCGATATCACATCGGGCAACAACGGCGCGGATCCTTCCAAAAAATACCAGCGCTTTGACCCGCTCTACGGCACACCGCATAAGTTCTGGGGCTACCTGGACTATTTCTATGTTGCCGACGGCTTCGGTCCGAATGGACTCGTGGATTATTACGTGAAGTCAAAATTGAAGGCGGGCGAACATATCCAGGTGAACGCGGATGTCCACCGGTTCGTGCTGCCGGAGGCAATTGAAAATGAAACCGGGGACGCGATGAAGAAAGCCCTGGGAACGGAAGCCGACCTCGTGATGATCTGGAGCGTGACCAAGGTCATCAATCTCGAAGGCGGCTTTTCCGCGATGTTCTCCACCCCCACAATGGCCTCTCAGAAAGTGAAAAACGTAACCGGCGCTCAGGATCTTTCGACCTGGGCATACCTGATGGTTTCCATCAAACCTGAACTATTCTCAACCTCAACTAAAAACAAATAGAAAATCCTATGAACACCCGCATGAGAAATTCCATGACCTCCCTGTGGGGGCTCGTCATCATGATGGCCGTCTCCCAGGCATGCAGCAGGGGCGAATCGAAAGACAGAACCGGTGAGACCGCAGTTGTAGCGTCGCCGGAGGAGGAGGTGATCAGGCTCGGGATCATTCCCCTCACCGATTGCGCCCC
>DASVOT010000788.1:0-3538 GCA_036383235.1 Chryseosolibacter sp. | reverse complement strand
TCCGTTTCAGAACCTTTTGGCATCGCCCCCCTTGAAGCGATCCAGGCGGGCGTCCCGGTTATCCTCTCCAGACAAGCGGGGGTCGGCGAAGTGATGCCCGATACGATCAAAGTGGATTTTTGGAATCGCGAAGCGCTCGCCGATGCCATTTGCAATGTCCTTCGTTTCAGAAGCCTCGCGAACACACTTAGGAAAAACAGCTCGGAGCAAATCAAGGAAATCACATGGGATAAAGCAGCGAAAAAACTAACCAGGCTATACTATGAACTTACCTGAGACCGCCGGCAAACAAAAGAACCTCATCCTGTATTTTCAGGTGCACCAACCGCGCAGGCTGCGCACCCTCCGCTTCTTCGATATCGGAGGAAACCGCGGCTATTTTGACGACGAGCTCAACCGGGAAATCATACAGAGGATCGCGACCAATTGCTACCTCCCCGCCAACGCGCTTCTGCTGAAATTAATCAGGAAGTATCCGGATATCCGCGTCGCATTTTCCATCTCCGGGATAACGATCGACCAGCTCGAAGAATCGGCGCCCGAAGTGCTCGACAGTTTCCGGGCTCTCGCCGAGACGGGCTCAGTGGAATTCCTCGGAGAGACCTATTACCATTCGCTCGCAGCCGTGCTGCCGGAAAACGAATTTGAACAGCAGGTGGTCAAGCACCAGGAAAAAATACGCAGGCATTTTGGGGTCCTTCCAAAATTCTTCAGGAACACGGAACTCATTTATAGCAACGAACTAGGCGAACGGATTGAACAACTGGGATTCAAAGGCGTTTTCATCGACGGGGTCGACCGGATATTGCAGGGACAAAGCGTCCACCACGTTTACGCACACCCGTCCGTACAGCAGTTGAAAATTCTGCTACGGGATTACCGGCTCAGCGATGACATCGCATTCCGGTTCTGCAGTAAATCGTCGACACTGACTGCGCCCGCATACATCCAGTGGCTGCGGGCCATCCCCGATCATGAAAATGTGGTTACCCTCGCGATGGACTATGAAACATTTGGTGAACACCAGAAAAAAGAAACGGGCATATTCACCTTCCTGGAAGGCGTTCTCACTACTCTGTCGAAGGATAAAACGTTCCGGTTCACGACGCCTTCGGAGGCCACCGGATACCTATCCGACGCCGGCGCCCTTTCGGTGCCCGGATTCATCTCGTGGGCCGATGACGAACGCGATCTATCCGCCTGGCTGGGCAACGAAATGCAGCGCGACGCGTTCGACTCTCTGCGGAAAATGGAAGCCGATATAAAAAATCTGAACGACAAAGCGATGCTCAGAGAATGGAGGACACTTCAGACGAGCGATCACTTTTATTACATGTCTACGAAAAGAGGAAACGACGGAGGGGTACATTCGTATTTCAGTCCGTACCCTTCGCCCTATGAAGCGTTCATCAACTACATGAACGTACTGACTGATTTTACATTGCGTATCAAGATTCAAAAGGCAGCTGCCGCTATTGGAAAGAAGGTGCGCACAGCCGGGATCGAGGAGGCCGCGGCAGTCTCAGCTTAACGGCACGCCGCGGAACGATGTTCGATCGCAAGACGAGCCAGAGACGTTTGAGAAGAAAGCTATTTCCGGACGTCAGGTACCCGGAGCTGGTTGATCGCCTCGAGGAGAGGTTTGAGATCGCGGTGAGGGTTTTCGTCGTCAAAGCTGTGGCTTACCGTAGTGCCATCCTTAAAAGCGATGACGATGCTTGAGTGCAGCGCCGCATCCCGCGCGCGCTCCATCGTGGGGGACTGGAGGCCGTCTATATCTTTCAGGGAAAGGTCATTCAGGGTCATCACGACTTTGGCCCAGTCTTCCTCGTCGATTTTGACAGCGTAATTTCTGGAATTCTGTGGTGATCTGTGATTCTCAATGGAGCCCCGGACGCTGTCCCTCGAAATCACCACTTCATCAAAATAACCGCGTGATTGTTTCGTCAGCGTGATACGGGTGATGTCGTCAACCTTCTGAGCGCAGGCTGGATTCAATGCCATGAGTCCCGAAATCAAAATGAACGCCAGTGATTTCATGATAGTTTTTACGAGTCCGGATACAAATCCAGTACCAGATAATAAAAAAGCCTCCCGTCTGTCGGGAGGCTTTTGCTGAAAAGTCTGATCTATTAGTTAGCTAACCCTACGTTAACCGCATTCAATCCTTTCTTTCCTTCTTTTAGCTCAAAAGTGACCTCGTCATTTTCGTAGATCTTGTCAACTAACAAGCCAGAGATGTGTACAAAATACTCCTGGCCGGTGGCTGTTTCTTTCACAAAACCGAATCCTTTGGTCTCGTTAAAGAATTTTACTGTTCCTTCTTTCATTAAATGTTAAAAATTAATTGTGATTATTCTGCAAATATAAATAAAAAACGAGACAACCGTTTACAAAACTCACGAAAAAGGGAAGCGGCGGCTGGCCTCTATAAATTTCAGATTTTTCGCGACCACTGGTTGACCGCTTCCGCCAACGCGGGGATCAGGTCGGCTTTACCGGCTTTGAAGGAATGGTCGGCGCCCTCAAAGGGGACAAGCGTCGCCAGCGGCAGCGCGGTGCAGACCTTCCTGATCAACTGGATGTCTGCCAGGGCATCGCGGGTTCCCTGGAGAAAAAGCATGGGAACTTTTACGGAAGCCAGGTGAGCTGCGCGTTCGGTGCCCTGGTTGCCAGGGGCATGAAGGGGAAATCCGACAAAGACAATTCCTTTTACCATCGGTGTCTGAGGTTTTGAGAGCGCCTGCGAGGTCATGCGTCCCCCAAAGGATTTGCCACCGGCAAACAGCGATACACCGGGCAGCAATCCATTCGCGACCTCGATGGCTCTCATCACGGTCTTTTCCGCCACCGCCGGAGGGTCGGGTCGCTTGCCGCCCTTTTCCATAAAGGGAAAATTGAAACGCAGCGTGCCGACCCCCAATGACGCCAGGGCGCCAGCCAGCCTGATCATGAAAGGGTGATTCATACCTGCTCCCGCGCCGTGCGCAAAAACAAATAACCTGTCCGCAGTGTCATCCGCCATCAGCTCACCGCTGACCGACCCAATAGAGTCAGAAACCGGGATCGATATCTTTTTTATTTTCATATCCCAAATTGGAAAACGTATGCCACCGATGCAACTCTGGTTACAGATATCCTCACCCCACGTCAATCCATCCATCGATCATATAGCCGTATTTCCATATATCCGTATATCCATATATCCATATATCCATATATCCATATATCCATATATCCGTATAGCCTTATATCCGTATAGCCCATAGCCGTCAGGCTAAGAGATTAGACAGGTAAACAAACGATTGCGCCGTCATTTTTTCGCGGCTTTATACTCTTTCAGGAAGAAAGAGCTAAGGGTGCCGGGCTGGGAAGAAGCCGGCGTTCCGTTTGCGAATAAATTTGTTAAGAAGATCAGTGCGGCGTTCAGTGCGGAGGAGCTGGACGTTGTAGCACGTGAAACTGGGTTTAAAATGCGACGATCTAAACTGACACCTCTTATGTTTGCAGATGCGGTACTATTCAAAGATGCGCACGG
>DASVOT010000787.1:0-4557 GCA_036383235.1 Chryseosolibacter sp. | reverse complement strand
GCCATCGTCATTGGTCTTGATCTGGGTGAGCTCGCCGGATTCGTTGAAAAGTCCCGGAAGCACCTTCGAGCGGAGTTCGGAAAATGAAAAATGCAGCACCACGGGAATGCGATTGTAATACCCGCCGATGATCGCCGCCTGTTCGGTGATCCTGAATTCGGTGGGCGCAAAGGGAATATACCCCCTGATCTCGAATCGAACGTAATGTCCGGTGGCCTCCTCCACGGCATACACGATCAGGTCGTTCTTGCTGAAGTCTTTATACCGCAATAAGAGATAGAGCTTCTGGCCGAAGGACTCGGCAGCCATGAGACGGTAGTTTTTCCTGACGGGTAGAAAACCCGACCAGTCTTCATCAAAGGCGGTGTCGAGCTTGATAAGCTGAACCTGGTCTTCCTTGAGGCCGGAGAATTGCCGGTAGAGAACCAGCCCGTGATCCGTCGTCGGGACGACGTCAAAAAATTCCGACCGGGCTTCGATGGGCACTTCGAACCTGTCCGTCTGCGATATCTGGGCGCTGGTTCTTAGCGGAAAGGAACAAGCCAGAAAGGCGATGACGATAACAAGTATTTTAGTCGACCACGATCTTGTTGATATAAAAAACATCCCTTACCCGATTCTCTTTATTTTGCGGGTTGCGAACGGTGTGGTATCCCCACACATAAAATGTATTCCCAACCCAGTGCCGGATCCCGTCTTCATGCTCTTTCTCAGAGCGGATTTCCTCGCCCGGTTCGTTAAGCCTGATCTTTTCCGAAGTCTCAGTAGCCGCACCGTCTGCAAGGGAGACGGTTTTGATCTTGAGTTCCGACTCCTTCTTGTATAAAAAGTAAAGGTTGTCGCGATCAGTGTAGAAGTCCGATACCTGCTCGAGGGCGGCGCGCTTGTATTCGTCAAGCACCACGCTCTGGTCCCACAGCACATTTCCCTTCCCGTCAAAAGCTACGGCGACGGTCTCGTAAAACTTTACGTTATCAGAATTTCGCGTGGGATCTCCATATGTGTAAGGGCGGTACATGCGCATACCTGGATAGTAGCCGGGCCAGAATGGATTGTAGTAGTAATACGGATTCCCGTAAAAAGAGGGCCCGTAGGGATTCGAATAATACGGATTCACCGTGCTCGCAGGGTTGTACACCTCGGCAAGCATGAGAAATCCCTGCTCGGTTTCTTCAATCCTGAAGGGCATGGCATAACTGCTGAAAGACGGTTTTCGGCCGTCGGCAAGCGCGTCGGCAGTGCTCTCTTTGATCCTTTCCGTCCGCTTGGGGTTGAGATAATCCAGGAAATGCTGAAGCTTTCCGAATGGGATATACCTGATCGGCTGCTCATGAAAGGGGTCTACTGCAAGGGAGAAAAATCCCAGCGACTGCTTTCCCTGCTTCTCGCCCCAGGTGCCGAGAACAACCAGCTCCTCCCGTTCGAGCGTGCTGCTCAAACTGTTTTGAAGAGACTTCTCTTCATCGATGGGCGCAACGTCCTCCAACAACAGGTTCCCCGTTTCGTCAAAAGTCTTGAAGACCAGTTGCCTTTCTGACCGCAGGCTGCGGTCGATCAGGACAGCGTTGAACGTGCGGTTTTCATTCACCCTCAGGTCCACCAGCTCGTTGTCCTTTTGAAAAAAGCCAGGCAATACCTTGATGGAATTGTCTTCCGGCGTGTACAGCAGCACCGCAGGCTCATTGGTGACGTAACCCCCAAGTATCATGCGGGCTCCCACCTTGCTGAAATGAGTGACCTTGAAATCGAGCTCGGGACTGATCTGGTATCGGCTGCCCTCCACACCCCCGGCCGTATTTACCTCCACCAGCTCGAAGCTGTTCCTCGTCGTCTCGCCATTCCTGAAAAGGAGATAGAGCCGCCCGGGTGCAACCTCATATCCAAGCAGCACATTGCGCTGACTGATCTCGAGCTCCAGCCTGTTTTTTTCTTTCAGGCCGACGTCAAGGGAAATCACTTCCCATATCTTGTTGCTTGCCATGAATTTATCCCTTTCACGGATGAGGGCAAGCCCCTCCTCCTCCATGGAAATGACCGTGAAATAATCATCGGCGTTTTTCTGAACGATCTCGTAGCGATCGGTTTGCCGGATCTGACCGTCCATGACCAATGGAGCCACGAGCATCCCTGCAATCAATCCCCAACGTATGTTGAGCTTCAGCTTTTCACCGATTTCTTTCCACATCTTTTATCTATTTAGCGTCGCTTAACTTGATTATCAAATCATACTCGGATGGTGTAACAGGCTGGACCGAAAGGCGCGAGGCCCGCACCAGCACCATATCTGCTAAACGCTTATCGGATTTAATTTGTGCAAGCGATACCGGGTTTTTTAGCGGCTTGCCGGCAGACAATTCCACCACCACCCATTCGGCGTCGTTCGGATCGGGAAAAGCGGGCCGGGTCACCCGGGCGGTTCCCACCACGGCCTTCTCATCGCCGGTGTGGTAAACAAAAACGACATCGTCTTTCTCCATTTTTTTCAGGTTGCTGCGCGCCTGAAAATTGCGCACGCCGTCCCAAACGGTTTTTTTATCCTTCGCGAGGTCGTTGAAAGAATAGGAATCCGGTTCGGTTTTTACCAGCCAGTAGTTCATGGGAATGAATGGTTAACTGGTGTAAAATAAGAAAATATGACGTAATTAAGCTACCGGGCGCGGGGCTTTTCCAGGCGGGGAAGGCGCAACGAAGGGTATCAGTACGCTCTCACAAGCTTGCCTTCCATGTAATTCAGGTAGGAACGATTCACCACCTTCATGCCACCGGGAGTGGGGTAATTTCCGGTGAAATACCAGTCGCCCAGATGCCGGGGACATGCCTTGTGCAGGTTGTCCACCGTCTGGAACACAACCTGTACCTCGGCCTTCATGCCGGCCGGTTTTACGATCTGGGAAATTTTCTGCGAAAGCTCCTCGTTGGTGAACTGGTTGTATAAAAGCTTCACGTAGTTTTGCTGGTGCTGATGCCCTTTGGCGCGCAGACATTTTTCATAGACCTCACCGAGCAGGTCGTCTTTCCCGTGGTCCTTCAGCAATCCGATCATCGCCCTGAAAGCGACGAAGTCACCCATCTTGCTCATGTCGATACCGTAACAATCGGGGAAACGGATCTGCGGAGCGGACGACACCACGACGATCCTTTTAGGTCCCAGCCGGTCGAGCATTTTCAGAATGCTTTTCTCCAGCGTGGTGCCTCTCACGATTGAGTCGTCGATGACCACAAGCGTGTCCTTGTCTTTGTGAATCACTTCGTACGTGGTGTCGTAAACATGCGCCACCATGTCGTCCCGGTGATCTTCATCCGTGATGAAGGTGCGCAGCTTGACATCCTTTAGCACGAGCTTTTCAATTCGCGGGCGAAAGGATATGATCTCCTCGATGGAGTCGACCGTTGGTTTCCCTTCTATAATAATTTCCTTTTGCCGCCTGATGAGATAGTCTTCGATGCCCGCCATTAATCCGTAGAAAGCCGTTTCCGCCGTGTTGGGAATGTAGGAGAAGACGGTGTTCTTTAGGTCGAAATTGATTGCCTGCAGCACCTGGGGCACCAACAGGCGGCCGAGCTGTTTTCTTTCTTTATAAATATCCGGATCGTTGCCCCGGGAGAAGTAGATCCGTTCAAAGCTGCAGGATTTCTTTTCGCCGGCTTTGATGATCTGATGCTGCTCGTACTCGCCGCTCTTGGAAACGATGAGCGCATGACCGGGCTTGATTTCCTCGATCTGGTTGTAGTTGACGTTAAAGGCCGTCTTGATGGCAGGCTTCTCGGAAGCCACCACCACCACCTCGTCGTCTGCGTAAAAATACGCGGGGCGGATACCGTTTGGATCGCGTACCACGAAAGCAGAACCGGAGCCGATGAGCCCGGCCATGGTATAACCTCCGTCGAAATCCTTACAGGCCCGCTTCAGTACGCGCTGAAGATTGAGCTCGTCTTCGATGATCTCCGAAATCTCCCAGTTGGTGTATTTGTCTTTGTACTTTTCAAAAACGCCCTGGACTTCTTCGTCGAGAAAGTGGCCGATCTTTTCCATCACCGTTACGGTATCCACCTTCTCTTTCGGGTGCTGGCCGAGGTTTACCAGGATGTCGAACAACTCTTCGACATTGGTCATATTGAAGTTCCCGGCCATCACCAGGTTTCGGCTTCGCCAGTTGTTCTGGCGCAGGAAGGGATGCACGTTTTCGATGCTGTTCAATCCGTGCGTGCCATAGCGCAAATGGCCGAGCCAAAGTTCGCCGGTAAACGCTACGTTTGCCTTCAGCCAGTGCTCATCGCGGAATTTCTCCTTTCCCACTTTCTGGGCCTTCCTGTATTTCTTGCCAATCTTTTTGAAGAGGTCCGCTACAGGCTGGGCTTTTACCGAGCGATAGCGGCTGATGTAGCGATGGCCGGGTTCGACGTCGATCTTGATGTTGGCGACACCCGCTCCATCCTGGCCCCGGTTGTGCTGCTTTTCCATGAGGATGTACATCCGGTTCATGGCATACGTGGGACCGTATTTTTCAATGTAGTAAGAAAGAGGCTTTCGCAGACGGATGAGGGCTATTCCGCATT
>DASVOT010000786.1:0-5066 GCA_036383235.1 Chryseosolibacter sp. | reverse complement strand
AGGCGCTCGCGGAAATGAACGCAATCATGGACGAGGACTTTATCTGGTTCGCTTACGCCGGCGACAGACCGGTGGGCTGTCTGTTTGCCCTTCCCGACGCCAACGAGATCCTCAGGGACGCCGGAGATCCATCGCATGTCGCGGGTAAGCTGAAATTTATTTTCTACAAACATCTCAGAGGTTTTTCACGTGTGAGGGTTGTCGCGATGGGAGTAGTTCCCGATTTCCAAAACCGCGGTCTTGAATCCGCCCTGATCATGAAAGCGTATGAGGCCGGGAAGAAAAAATCGCGGTACAAGCACGTCGAGCTCTCGTGGGTGGGCGACTTTAATGACAAGATGCTTGCCATTCACAGGGCGATGGGCGCTACGCAGGATAAGCAACATGCCACGTTCCGAAAGGTTCTCTAGGAAATTTCACGACGTCACGTCGATACTCGTCACCGCATCCTGAACAACGCATGCTGGCTCGCCGTGTGCAGATCTCTCCAGACGCGATTGATCTCTTGGGTCGGATCAGCCGCCACCAGGCCGCAATAAGGATAAAGCTCATCAACACTTTGCGTCGACTTGCGTGCGAGCGCATAGCTTCGCCGGGTTACCTCCTGCAAGATTTCTTCAGTCAAGGCCTCGCCCCGCATGCAGCGTTGCCAAGATTCTTCAACAGCTCGATAAAAATGGAAACGGTGCTCGTCGAGGTCGGCGCGACACTCTGAAAGAATCTGCCGGACATCCGGGCCTTTCCAACCCGGGCTGTCGCCGGTAGGAATCCGGTTCGACAGCAAAGTGTCGCACAGATCGAGAAAATGGTGGGCCATGCCAGCCAGGTTGACGGTAAGCGTGGTTTCCGCCAGCTGCAAAAAAGGATATTGATAGATGGAATCCTTCAGGACAGCATGGCGCGGGTCGATTGCAAAACAACGCTCGCCGGGAACCGCCAGATCCTTTACCTCGAAAGAGTGGCTGCCTGTTGCGCGCATGCCGATCGTATTCCAGTGGCGGTGCAGGATCACCTCCCCTTTCAGAAACAGAAATGCCTTGATAACCGGCGCCCCGTTCGCATTGCGCACAGGTCTTCCTTCCTTTTGTACAACGCAGTTAGCCGTAAACGCGGTGGCGTGCAACGATCCGCTGGCGTATTTCCACATGCCTGTCACCGCGTAGCCACCATCCCGTATTTCGGCCACGCCGGTCGCAGCACCGCTGCCGGCAAAGCAAACGTTCCCGGCCGACAATAATTCCCGCGCGAGAGCTGGCTGCAGAAATCCGACGAACCAGGCCGCGCCACCGCACAGCGTCACTACCCACCCCGCGCTGCCGTCCGCCCAGGCGATCCCTTCCTCGAGCTTAAGAACCTCCGGGAGAGAGTATCCCGCACCGCCATACTCTTTGGAAACGAATAATTGAAACCATTTCTGTCTGTAAATAATATTTAGCTGGCGCGGGTGAAGGTCATTCAATCGCTCGGCCTCCGCCGCGCCAGCGCGCAGTATGTCCGCGAATTCTTTATTGATAAATACCGACGGATGTGCGGCTTTCTTTCCCATGTGTCAAAAAATAATAAACCCTCGATCCTGACGACAAGACCCCATCGCAGTGCCAGTTAACAACGCGGGTGACCGAAAGACAAATAAGGTTCTAGTCGTCGGAGAAATGTTTTGCGGCAGTCACGCTGGCTTTCGCGGGTTCCATGAACACGGCTTCCATCTTTTCGCGGTCGAATTCCTTTTCATTGTTCGCCAGCCAGATAGTAGCCACACCGTTGCCGATAAAATTTGTGATGGCCCGGGCCTCCGACATAAAGCGGTCGACCCCCAGCAGCAAGGCAAGCCCCTCCACCGGAATCACCTTTACCGCCGTGAGCGTGGAAGCCAGTACGACAAAGCCACTCCCGGTAACACCTGCCGCCCCCTTTGAAGTGATGAACAGGATACTGATAATGGTGAAGATGTTTTGCCACGACAAGTGAATCTGAAACGCCTGCGCGAGAAAGAGCACGGCCATCGACAAATATATAGTCGTGCCGTCGAGGTTAAACGAATACCCGGCCGGCACCACCAGCCCCACAACCGGCTTCGAGCATCCCATGCGTTCAAGCTTCTCCATTAACGATGGAAGCCCTGCCTCGGAAGAAGAGGTTCCCAGCACGATCAACAGCTCCTCTTTAATATACTTGAGGAACCTCCAGAGGCTCACCCGGTAGTATCTCAGTACCAGAAACAGGACGATGAAAATGAACAAGGCCATCGTGGTGTACACCGTGACCATGAGCTTGGCCAGGGGGATCAGTGTGTCGATGCCATATTTGCCGATCGTATACGCCATTCCTCCGAATGCGCCAAGAGGAGCCAGGATCATCACAAAGTGAAGCGCTTTGAATACATAACCGGAAAGGACCGTCAGCACGTGGATGATCCGCTGGCGCGCGGCAAGCTTGCTCAGCACAATTCCAAAAACGACGGAGATGATCAACACCTGGATGGTGACATTGTCTTTTAAAAACTGCAGCCAGCTGAAGGCTGCGGCGTCTTTTGTGAATTGTGATACGTCCCTGCCTCGCACGTCCGGGGTAACAATTCCTGCTCCGGGTTCAATGATATAAGAAGCGACGATGCCGATGATCAACGCGAGGGATGTCACCACCTCGAAATAAAGAATAGCTTTCCCGCCGACCCTTCCCACTTTTCTCAGGTTGCTCATCCCGCTGATGCCAAGGGATATGGTGAGGAAAATGATGGGGTAGATGAAAACCTTGATGATCTCGATGAATCCGGTTCCCAGCACGCGCATCCGGATGGCGGCATCAGGCTGAAAATGGCCCAGCAAAGCGCCGGTAGTGATTGCTGTAAGAACCCAGAAAGTAAGGTTGGAAAAAAGCTTTTTCAATAGAACCAGGTTTCTCCTTGATAATCCTCCAATATTGCCCTGTCAATGAGACCAAACCGATGCGGAGACCAGGCATGCGCCCGATGTCGCAAATTATTTCAACCACCCCTCCACTTCTTCCAGGGTGGGATTCTGAACATTCTCGAGCTTCATCTTTTTTCGCATACCGCAGATATCGTTGAAAAGCTTCGAAGACTTCATTTCTTTCATCTGCGCGATGGAGTTGATTCCGAGTTTCTGAATGACCGGGATCAATTCCGGGCGAATACCCGCGCGGGCGAATTCCTCTTCGGGAATCACAGCCAGGGGCTTCTCCGGCTTCATCTGCGGAAAATACAAGACATCCTGGATCGATGGCGAATTCGTCATCGTCATGGTAAGCCGGTCGATGCCGATGCCCAGGCCCGCCGTGGGCGGCATACCGTATTCCAGCGCGCGGAGGAAATCCTCATCGAGCGTCATGGCTTCCTCATCTCCCCTCCGGCCCAGTTCAAGCTGCTCTTCAAAACGCTGTCGCTGGTCAATGGGATCATTCAGCTCCGAAAAACTGTTGGCGATCTCCTTGCTGTTACAGATCGCTTCAAAGCGCTCTACCAGCCCCGGTTTGGACCGGTGCTTCTTGGCAAGCGGCGACATTTCTATCGGGTAATCCGTGATGAAGGTAGGCTGGATGAGGAAGGGCTCGCATTTCTCACCGAAGATCTGGTCGATGAGCTTGCCTTTGCCCATGGTAGCGTCCAGCGGCACGTGAAGCTGCCGGCAAATGGCCCGCAACGCTTCTTCATCCATGGTTGAGATATCAATGCCGGTAAAGAAGTGGATGGCCTCGAACATGGTATACCGCTTCCACGGCCTCTTGAAGTCGATGACGTTTTCTCCGACCTTGACGCGGGTCGTTCCGTGCAGATCGAGCGCCACTTTCTCGATCATCTCCTCCACCAGGTCCATCATCCAGTAATAATCCTTATAAGCGACATACAGCTCGACCTGGGTAAACTCCGGATTGTGGAAACGCGACATTCCCTCATTGCGGAAGTCTTTCGAGAATTCATACACGCCGTTGAACCCGCCCACGATCAGCCGCTTGAGATATAACTCATTGGCTATACGCAGATAAAGCGTCATGTCCAGCGTGTTGTGGTGTGTCGTAAACGGCCGGGCAGCCGCGCCGCCGTACAGGGGCTGAAGGATGGGCGTCTCCACCTCCAGGTACCCTCTGCCGTTCAGGAACTCCCTCATGGAATTCACAAGCTTCGTTCGCTTCACGAACGCATCCCGCACTTCCGGATTGACCACCAGGTCCACATACCGCTGGCGATATCGTTGCTCCGGATCCGTAAAAGCGTCGTGGCGCACAACCTTCCCCTGCTCGTCGACCGTTTCTTTCACGACGGGCAGTGGCCGCAATGATTTTGCAAGAACCGTAAGGCTTGTCACATGAATCGAATTCTCTCCGGTCTGCGTTCTGAATCCGAACCCCTTCACGCCGATGATGTCGCCGATATCAAGGTGTTTCTTGAAAATGATATTGTAGAGTGTCTTGTCTTCGCCGGGGCAGAGATCGTCTCTGCGCAAATAGATCTGGATCCGCCCACTCTCATCCTGCAGCTCGGCAAAAGCCGCCGAACCCATGATCCGCCGGCTCATGATCCTGCCGGCAATGGATACCTGCGGATACGGATTCTTTTCGGGGTCAAAATTTTCGTGGATCTCCCTGGCAGTAACGTTCACCTCGAATGATTCAGCCGGATAAGGGTTGATCCCCAGCTTCTCCAACTCTTCCTTGCTTTGCCTTCGGATGATCTCCTGTTCGCTTAAAACCATAATGCTTGCAAATTCAAGGCAAAATTAATCGAATATAACTCAGGTAAAAACGGCGGCGACCTTTTGGCCATCGGCTTTTTTCCCGCGAAGGTGAGGGCACCTGACTCGCCGCACAGCGGGCACGGTATGCGTCCCGCAGGAACAGGGTCATTGCTTCCGCCGGCGGAGTTCTTTTCTGATCAACGTCAGCTCACGGCTGCTCTGGCCGGCGACGGACGTGTTTTCTTCGGCCCGCCTCAATAGATAGGGCATGACTGCTTTGACGGGTCCGTAAGGAACATACTTTACGACATTATAGCCAGCCTTCGCCAGATTGAAGGATATATTATCGCTCATCCCATACAACTGCGCAAACCA
>DASVOT010000785.1:0-4703 GCA_036383235.1 Chryseosolibacter sp. | reverse complement strand
CGCTCTTTCAGAAACTGGGCGGGGATACAACGAATGCCTTGATCATTACGGAGGGCGTGATCGGATACCTCACCAACGAGCAGGCTGCACAACTTTCGGAGGACCTGTACGCCATTCCTTCGTTCCGTTACTGGATCATGGACTACAGCCAGGGCAGGCTGCGAAGGAACAGGCTGTCCAGGAAGCTGAAGAAAAAACTTCAGCATGCGCCGTTGCAGTTTACAGATAAACAACCGCTGAAATTCTTCGGTCGCCACGGGTGGAAGGTGAATGAAAATATCCATATCCTTGACGAGGCCGACCGCATTGGCCGGAAGCTCCCGATGTCACTCAGCCTCAACGTGCTCTTCACGCTTTTCCCGGCGAAGATCCGCAAGCTCGGAAACGAAACGTATGGATACGTGATGTTCTCCAGGAGTTGATCGCCGGCGATCGCTTTCTTTTCAAAGCGCGCCGTTCAACACATTCAGCCTTTCGCCGACGTTGCCGGTGAGCGGTATTGACAGTCATCCGTGCTCGCGCTGGTAATTCTGCAATGGCTGCCTAGCCAGGCCGTTGTATATATCCAAGTTACCGGTGTCGGATTCTACGGCTCCTTAATTTTTGGGAATTTTGTTTCCTGTACAGAGGGAAAAATTCAACACTGGTCCACGTGCATGCGATGTGGACGCGCTTCCCCGCGTTTCATGAATGAAAATTAAAGCCGGCAGAGAAAAGGTACTCTCTTGAAGAGGGGTTTTCACCGCAAGTACATTTCAATTTAGTTCCCCCGCCGAATGAAAATGCGCGCATACACCGAGGAGGCTATGCGTTGATCGCGATACCCTCGGTCCATTCCCGCGACGAGCGTTGTCCGTTAATGACGCATCGCGATTTAGTTCCCGGCCACTTCATTTTATCGTTTCGCAAATTGGGGAGCGGGCATGGGTATTCCTCTGCCGCATAAATTCAGCTTGATTATTGCGGAGAAGCGGACGGATAAATTTAAAACATTCTATCTATGAAAATGAACAGAGCTACGGAGACCAAGCGACGAAAAATACCGCTGGCTCCGATGAACATCATAATTATAATCGCCGTGATCATGGCAGCCTCGTCATGTGAGGAGCCCAATGTTGAACCGCAGATCGCCCAGCCTGAGTCGGGCACGACTACGAGCGGGACAACAAGCGCGATGACGACGTCGAACCTCGTGTATGAGGAGACCGTGGAAGGTCCCTCGCCGTTTTCGACGGCGCACGACTGGGATGTGGGCGATTGGGATTACGCTTTGCGATTTGTCGAATATCCGCGATTCAGAGGCGTAAGGTCGGCGAGGTTTGAAATACGCAAAGACCAGCCCCTGGTAGCAGATGGTAAGCGATCGGAGATCACGATCATAAAAACGGCGGAGGAGGGAATGGCAAAGGAGATGTGGTACAGCTTTGCCGTGATGTTTCCCGCTAACGGTTACGAATACGATCGCACGCGGGAAATTGTCAATCAGTGGTTCCAGAACGGTAGTCCGGCAACTTCCCTTCGCACGAAGGCGGATCGGATCCTCCTCGAGTCCGGGAATTCGCTGTCCAACCGGAAACAGTATGACATCGCGCCCATTGTTAAAAACCAGTGGCACAAAATTGTCATGCATTTTATACATTCATATGGAACGGACGGACTCATTGAGCTATGGTATGATGGAATCAAGAAGCTGACCATCAAGGGTGGCAATATGTATGATGACATCTTGCCGAAATGGAAGATCGGACTGTATAAAGCCTCTTTTAAGGACGGGACATCCGACGTCTCCCGGCGTGTCGTCTTTTTTGATAACGTCAGGGTAGGCAATGCAACTTCTACCTACTCGACGATGCTACCTACTATGTAAGGCTTCGCATAAAAAAGACCCTCTTATCTTTTCGCTGGTATCTTTATGCAAAACTAAATTTGTAGCTTTGTCACAGAGCAACCAGTATGGAATCCTTCCTCCGTTTCTTTGAAACCATGCCCTCGTGGCAGAAAGCCGCCTGGGTTCTCATCTGCCTCGTCTTCTGCTGGATACTGGAAGGCAGCTTTCCGCTCTTCAGATTTTCCTACAACAAAGCCAGGCACATCCGCGTGAACTTCGTCTTCCTTGCCAGCACGATGATCATCAACGTCCTTTTCGGACTGCTCACCGTTGGGGTTTTCGAGTGGCTCGGCCGCAGACGATTCGGTCTCCTCTACCAGGTGGACCTTCCCGTTTGGGTGGAGCTCCTCATCGCTATCCTCATCTTCGAGCTGATCGCCCAATACATGGTTCACGTTCTGCTGCATAAGGTAAAGTGGATGTGGAAATTCCATATGATCCACCACAGCGACACGCACCTGGATGCCACCTCAGGCACGCGTCATCACCCGGGGGATTTTGCCATGCGCGAGTTGTTTGCCCTCGGCGCCGTCGTGATCACGGGGTCGCCCATGGCCTACTACTTTCTGTATCGCATCTGCACCGTTTTCTTCACCTACTTCACGCACGCGAATTTCAATTTTCCCGGCTGGCTCGACAAGCCGCTGAGCTACGTCTTCGTCACCCCCAACATGCACAAGTTCCACCACCACTATCAGCGGCCATGGACGGACACAAATTACGGAAACATCTTCTCGATATGGGACCGGCTGTTCGGCACGTTCGTCTACGACGACCACCGGAAGATCCGTTACGGGCTTGATGTGCTGGACGACGAGAAAGATGAAGACGTCTTTTACCAGCTCCGGATCCCTTTTGACAAGTCGGTTAGATCCGACCGGATTTCCTGAAAGCCGTTTAGTCACCGCCGGCAGTACTTTTTCCGCAAAAAAATTTGAACGCAAGCAGCCTTATGCGACCTGTGTCACAGAAGCGGGAACGGGAATTTTTTATCTTCGTGAAAAATCAGAATCATGACGATCAAGCTCACATCGGAAGACTTCAGGAAGAAGATCTTCGATTACACTGCGCACGAGGAATGGAAGTACGAAGGGACGCTCCCCGCCATCGTGGACTTTTACGCCGACTGGTGCGGACCCTGCAAGATGGTAGCACCCATCCTCGAGGAGCTGTCGCGGCAGTACGAAGGAAAATTGCTCATCTATAAAGTGGATACGGAAGCGGAACCCGAGGTGTCGTCGGTGTTCGGCATCCGCAGCATCCCTACGTTTCTTTTTATTCCCATGGAAGGAGCGCCCATGATGCAGCCGGGTGCGCTTCCGAAACACGTATTTGAAAAGGCGATCGAAGAGCACCTGGTGGTGGGGGAGAAACAGGCAAAGTGATCTCCCAGGACATTTGTGAACATTTGTAAAGACAAGGCCGCCTTGTCTTTACAAATGACCCGGAAATTGTCCACTGTCAATTGCACCTGTCATTTTTTTTGACCGTTATACCTCCCTGCACGGCCAGCATGCGGTGGAGGGGTTTTAATTTGCGATATTGCAGGGCAGCGGGCCGTGCAATGGCGCCCGGTCTTGCCGCGAGTCTGAAACCCCACGCGATACCTGCTGAACAAGATGCGATACCTTACTTTGCTGCTTTTAGTGTGCCTCAGCGCCCCGCTGACGGCGCAGCACACGGTAGAATCCGTTCCAAATCAAAAGCTTATCAACGGAAGTTATGTGTCCGACCCGGATGGCATCCTGGGCGCGGGCACCGTCGCGCAGATCGACACGTTGTTGCGGTCACTGGAAAAGAGGACCACGGTGCAGGTCGCCGTGGTTGCCTTGCAATCAATCGGAGATTACGACGATTTCGGATTTGCCCAGGAACTGTTTGACAACTGGGGCATCGGGAACAAGGAGAACGACAACGGGATGCTGGTCCTGCTGGTGAAAGACAAGCACACCATCCATTTTCACACCGGTTACGGGCTCGAGGGGGTGCTGCCCGACGTGGTATGTAAGCGGATTCAGCGCGACTACATGGTGCCTGAATTCAGAAAGGACAATTACAGCGGGGGCATGCTGGCCGGCCTGCAGGAGGTCAATAGAATCCTCAGCGACCCGGGTCATGCCGAAGAGTTGAAAACTTCTGAAAGCGAGGTGAGCGCCTGGGTTGGCTTCGTGATTTTTCTGTCCGTTTTTCTCGCCCCGGTTTTCCTGGTGGTTTTTATCGTCAAGTCGGTCCGCAAAACGTTCAGTGATTCCGGGAACCCGCGCCACACCGATTATCCGGAGATGCGTCTCAGCCGTTGGTCCTGGTTGCTGGAATTCATCGGGATACCTGTTGCCATCGTCGCTCTTTTCGGTGTGCGTGGCGGTGAAGACGCTGCGGGTCTGGCATTTCTGGCTTTGTATTTCTATTTCATGTTCACGCTTTTTCACCGTCTCTGGCGGTCGAAGAAAGTCATCAGGCGGTTTCTGGCAACCCAGGAATATTACGAGATCGTCGAGTTTTTGCGCAAGGATCAGTGGTACTGGTTTTTCGTGGCCCTCATTTTTCCAATACCCTTTGCGTTGTACTTCTTCTATCACCTTGCGCGAAAGAGGATGTATCGCAACCATCCCCGGAAGTGCAAGCAATGCCAGGGGAACATGCGCAAGCTGGACGAGAAGAGCGACGACGAATATCTGTCGGAGGCCCAGCGCGTGGAGGAGAAGTTGCGTTCGGTGGATTACGACGTCTGGAAATGTGAGGCATGCGGGTCCATTGAAGTCTGGTTTTACCTGAACCGTCATTCGAAATATGAGTCTTGTCCGAAGTGCAAGAC
>DASVOT010000784.1:0-6464 GCA_036383235.1 Chryseosolibacter sp. | reverse complement strand
CGGTATTAAAAATATCATTTCGGTAAAAGTCAACGGAAACAGTTTCTTTACCTTCCTGTGGCAGCCCGTGGGTGTCGACGCAAATGCCATCGTGGAAGTACGCGATATAGTTGTGGCAGACGACGTGGCTTTGACCATATACTTTGATGGCGAAGTAGGACGTAAGCGGCGCGGGCTTTTCCAATCCATACCATCCCACCAGCGTGTCGGGATCATGCCGGCCGATGAGGACATTGTCGGCGATGTAAAAATCCTTCGAGTCCTCGCTGTAGGTCATCACAGCCACGCCGATATCTTCCATCCTGCAGTTTTTCACCGTCAATCCCTTGCTGCCCATCACGTGCTTCAGTCCGGCGTAAAAAGCCACGTCGGTATTGCGGATGGTCAACCCCTCGAAGTAATGGTAGTCGGCGGCCATCACATCGAAAAGGCGGTACGCGCCATCGCCATCGAAGATCACCTCGCCGTCTCCCGCAGCTTTGATGACGATGGGCTTGTCAGGTGTTCCCTTCTGCGTGAATACATAGGCGCCGTCGAAATCGAGCGCGAGCGCGTCGGCATACTTCATGCGGTCACCTTTGTACAACCCTGCGTGCACAAGGATCACGTCGCCGGGCTGCACACGCGCTTCGGGAACATTCCACCAGTCGCCCGTATTCCCGACCCCGTAATACGCTTCATTCAATCCCGTGAAGGCAGGGCTCTCTTTCTGCCCGGTGTATCCGGGCGGGTAGACATGGTAAACCCGGCCATGCCCGTACGGTTGCGGCTCGGATTTTGTCTGGACGAACACGAGCTGCGAAGACTCGCCCTTCACTCCATCCGGGTCTGTCAGCTCGAACCGGCATTCGTACAATGTCCCCGGTTGCAGGTTAAAAATGCTGCCCGCGAACATGTCAGGAACCGTATAGACCCAGGGCTGGTCGTGCCCGTAGACTTTCTCTCCTCCGATCCTCAAAAGCGGTAGCCCCTGCACCCACGTGTCGTCACCTTTTCTTCTGAACTGCACCGACACGGAGGCGTTCCGGTTTTCATCTCCGGAGATAGTCCACTCGAAGCCGGCACAGATCAGGGTCGGTGGCTCCACAACGAACCGGTAGGTCTTAGTCTTGTTCCCGAAGTGAGCGGGCGAATGATTCTTCCCTGCGTAGACGGTGTGACACACGACTGCCAGGATGATCGGTAAAAAGAAATGAGGAACGTTGCGCTTCAATTGGTCAGGAATCAGGTCGCTGCCGATGGCAGGCAGCTCACTAATATAATGTTTATCGGTGGAAACGACAACGAGCGAGCCAGGCATGAGACAAACCCGAAGGCCCGGCCGCTACTGAGCCCTTTTACCCAGCTGGAATGTCCTGGAGATATTGAATCCGAAGTGAACGTCGCCGTCAAAAAAATCACCGGTGGTTTCCGTGATAAAGCCTTTTTCGATCATAGCCCTTGAGTTGGTAAAATGCAGCTGAAAAACATGTCCGCCGGTCTCGATATCAAAACCGATGGCGGCAGAGTTCTCGATCAGGCTTCCGTCGCGGCGGTTGAACTGGTAATAGTATTCGGCATTCAGGGAGAGGCGTTTGGTTAATTTTATCCGGCCGCCCGCGCCGAGCGCGTAGATATCGTTCGGATCCTGGAACTCCGGAACGGCGTTGCGGTGCACAAGCGTCGGCGAAAGCTGCAAAGAGAAGGAGGAGGTGAATTTCTTTGCTATTAGGATCTGGTAGCAGTAAGTAAGACGCGAATTGAAATCAGGTTCTCCCGCGGGATCGCCCGTCTTAAGCGTCTTCAGGGCGATGCTTGAAAAACCCGCTACCGACAGGGGTATGTTTCGCGAATCGTTCTTCTGCTGCCTGACAAATTTGTACTTCAAAAATCCATCATACGTTTTTTCGAATGAATTCCTTCCCGCCCCCACATTGAGGCGGTCAGTGATACCATAATCCGCGCCGAGCCGCACGTTGGAGTCGTCAAGCCCGAAGAGCTGGTACCCTCCGCTATTGATGCGCCCGAAGCGGTGACTGATGATGACATCCAGGACTCCCTTCTTCCGGGTCTCGATCGAATGCCCATTGATGAGACGCGTGCCTTTGAAGGTCTGTTCAACGATGCTCGTTTCCTTTGGAGACTCCTGATCGAGGATATTCAGCAGATCGTCCTGGGCGAGCGCAGGCCGGAAGGGAAGCAGAAATACGATCACAATGGCGGACAGAAATTTCATATTGAAGTGGATATTAAAGAGAGGAATTTACTTTTTCATTGACGCGTCATCCATCGGCGTATAAGTAAAGGACACTGTGACCTCTACCTGCTCGGCGATATTCATCACTACCAGTCTTGGTATTTCAATGTCGAAGTCTTTGACGGCGAGGGGAAAGAACGCTTTTGCTTTGATTGCTCCCTTGTCGACAACCGCCTCTCCTGTTACGTTCAGGGGCTTCGTTACGCCGTGAATGGTGATCTGGCCGGTTATATTCAGGGAGTAGACGCCATCTTTATGGACGTCGAGCTGGTCGATATTGGTGATGGTGCCTTTGAATGTAGCCCTGGGATATTTGTCAGATTCGACATAGTTTTCATTGAAATGCTCCTGCATGAGGGCTTTTTTGAAATTGAATGATCGCATGAGCATAGAAGCGGCGATCTCACCTGTCTTGATGTCCAGGATGCTTAGGGCTTGATCCGTCTCGGCCTTGATGTCTTCCATCGGGGCGGAGGAAAAGAACGACGCCTTGCCGCCGCGGTCGATATAGCGCGTTTGCGCCCTGGCGTTCAGCGAACAAATCAAAAAAAGAATTAAAATCGAGAGTTTCATGTATCCAATCTTTTAACGTGCGATCCCTTCATCACCGGTTTCTCCCTGCACGAGGATGCATTTATCCATAACGATATCAAGAAGCAGGCCATTGCAAATGCCTTTTATCGTCACCTGCTCGCCGCGTTTAAGCGAACGGTATTTATCCTTCTGGTCCCGGTTGAGATAACAGCTTACGCCCAGGGCCTGTGAACCTTCGCCCATGAGCAAGATCAAGGTGCTGTCGCTCAGTATTATTTCTTTCAGCGTTCCCTCGACTTCGAGGATCTTTCCTGAATACAGCGTATTCGCTTTTTCTTCGTCCAGGGCGTACGCTTCGGCAAGCTGGGGAACAGTAAGTCTGAAGGCGGGTTCGTCGCGGCTGACGGACCGGTGTGGTTTGTTATAAAGCATGATAAATATAACAGATGTGATCAGGATTGCTGAGGAGATCATAAAGGTCGGATTTTTTCTTGTCGTCATTGCTATCAATTATCGGGCGCCCCGTCGTCGACCCAACAGGCGATTGTCTTGATCTGTTCCTGCGTCAGGGTACCCTCCTGCGGCATGGTGCCATTCCCGGTCAGCTCCTTTATGCGGGCCGCGTTGTCGTGGATGTTTTTGAAAACACGGAAGTCGGGAAACTGCGATCCATTATGACAGCCACTGATCGCGCAGCTCTTTTCAATGATCGGCGCAACAGCGTTGGCGTAGCTCACGCCCGACGCTACTTTTATTTTTTGCGTGATGGTGCACCCGGTAGCGTCCTTCACCGCGATGGTATAGTCACCGCGCGGCAGCGCTTCAAACGTACTGGCAGCTGAAAAATCGCCGTTGTTTATCCTGAACGCGAAGGGCGCCGTGCCGTCTACGACCGAGACGGCAATGCTTCCATCTGATGTTTCACAGCCCGCGGCCGCGGTTTGAAACACAACGTTCAACCCGTTCCGGTTTTTCACCGTCACTTGTATCGACGAGGAACAGCCCCTGGAATCGGAAGCTGCCACCTCGTAGATGCCGGCAGCCAGGCCCTCGAATACGGAATCCGTCTGCGGCGCGGTTCCCCCGAGCGCAAACCGGTATGTGCCTGATCCGCCGGAAGCAGCCACCTTGATGCCTCCGTCCATCAGGGCGCAGTCCGCGTCCTCAACTGAAATCACCCGGAGGACGACGGGATCCTTCTCGCAGTTCACCGGTGCTCCGATCGTTTCATATTCGCACCTTTGCCATGTAACGGCGCACGTCACAGCCGTGCACGCAAAAAATATTCTTTTCCACCCCATATAAAGAAATATAAATACCGTGGGGGTGTTTCCCCCACGGTGAGCAACACATTTAAGGCGCATTCGATCCGATATTTCCCTGTGCTATCAGGGTCGCCAGGTCAGCCGCGCTAAGGTGTACGTTGATATAACCATTATAGACAAGCAACTGGTCATAGGTGATGGCCGTTGCGTCATTCAGCGCATTTGCGCTTGTAGCACTTTTTCCAGTCTCGCCTTTCACGTTCTTAAGGGTGAGGACAACACCACCGCCGCTTTGCACATTGTTTGCATGAATGTGCGCGGGATGGTCACCGCCCGCGGTAGTTCCGGTGAGGCTGAGTGTGATCAGGGTCTTTCCACTTTTCCGCTTGGCGAAGGTAGCGGTACCGCTCACACCTGAGGAAGCCACTTCATTCAAGGTGTAGACCTTATTGTCTCCGGTGAGCTCATTCTGGCCGATGTCGGCCTGGCCGAGGAAACTGCTTCCGCTGTGAACATTGAGATAGCCATTGAAATTCAGAAGCTGTTCGTAAGTAATGGGCTCGCCGTTGTTGAGCGTGTCGACGCTGGTGCGTGCCTTGCCGGTCGTCCCGTCGACGCTCTTTAGATTTATGACAATGCTGCCGCCATCCGCGATGGTGTTGGCGTGAATGTGAGAGGAATAGGTGCCTGCCTGCGTGTTGGTCATGGATACGGTGACGAGCGTTGTTCCCTTCTTCCTTTTGGCAAATGTGGCCGTTCCGCTCACGTTGGGGTCTATCACGGGTGTGAGCGTGTAGACTTTCGTGTCGCCGGTCAGCTCATTGCCTCCGATGTCCGCCTGACCGAGGAAACTGCTTCCGCTGTGCACGTTCAGGTAACCATTGAAGGCAAGCAGCTCATCATAGCTGATAGGTGTTCCGTTGTTCAGCGTATCGACGCTCGTTTTCGCCATCCCGGTGGTGCCATCGACGCTGTTCAGGTTCAGAACAATCCCTCCGCCCTGCGCGATGGTATTGGCGTGGATGTGAGAGGAATAGGTTCCGGGTTGCGCGCCGGTAAGAGCGACGACGACCAGCGCTTTGCCGTTCGCCCGTTTAATGAACGTCGCCGTCCCGCTGACCGCGGGGTCGACCACCGGCGTCAACGTATAAACTTTCTGTTCGTCAGTCAGCTCGTTCTGTCCGATATCGCCCTGGGCAATCAGCGTCGCGAGGTCGGTCTCACTGAGGTGGACGTTCAAATACCCGTCGAAATCGAGAAGATCCTGATAACCGACCGTTGTTCCATCATTGAGCGACCCCACGACGGTTTCGCTTTTTCCAGTTGACCCGTCAACCGGTGTAAGATCCAGCACAATACCACCGCCTGCCGCCGCGGTGTGCGCATGTATGTGTGCCGGGTAGCTGGCGCCGGGCTGTGTGCCTGAAAGCTGTATCGTTACCAGCACCTGCTCATCGTCGCGCCGGGCAAATGTAACGGTGCCGCTAACTGCCGGATCGGAGACCGGCGACAGGTCAAACGTCATGCGCTCTCCTGTAAGTTGCGGACCCGGGTCATTGTCATTGCACCCCGACAGGAACAGGAGGCCTGAAAGGAGGAAACCCCCGGCTACAAATGTTCTTAAAAGTGTTTTCATGGTTTTTGGTGTTAGAGTTGTTGCATAGGCATTCCATATCACTGAATTTTTCAGCGTCAAATAATCAGGTCTCGTAAAAATTGATCGGATGTTTTAGTCCGGAGGGCTTTCCTTCAGCATGGGCGTGGCCCTTCGCAAGAGTGTATACCGCATGCTCACGGATGCTCCGGTGCTGAAGAGTTTGAGATTCGACCAGCCAATCGCTTCAACGGGAATTTTTACGTAAGGCTCAATGCCAACCATAAACCCCGGAGCCAATCTGTGCTCATATGCGATCGTGAAGTTGATCATGTTAAAAAAGAAGCGGGAACTGCCTTTGGATTTCCAGCCGGATTTCGCGCCCGGATTGGGATCTTCAAAATTATATTCGTACGCTTCCGATTGCATCAGGTAGCTTGACGCGCCCGCGCCTGCCGTCCAACGATTAGAGCCTTTATCTGACACCGTATACCGGATCAGGAGGGGAAATTCAAGCACTGCGCACGAACCGTCGATGGTGGAAGGGATGATGCCGTTTGTGTTTCTCTTCCAGTAGCCTTCCGGCGGATTATAATATTCGCCCGCGCTTGTGTACTTCTTATCGTTTTTTATCATCCCGGCAGAAACACTCCAGCGGTTGAGCGGGCTGTACTCGACCATCCCTCCGTACGCCTTGCCCGGTCCGCTGTAACTGTTCAAAGAAGTGGTGCTGAAATCGGGAGCGAACAAAAGCAGAAGGCTTAACCTTGGCGCATTCGAATGTTCTTTTTGAACAGAAGCATCCTTCACTTTAACATTATCCTGCGCCTCTCGC
>DASVOT010000783.1:0-2900 GCA_036383235.1 Chryseosolibacter sp. | reverse complement strand
ACCTGACCTTCAGCAAGACCGGTGGGTTCATCCAGGGTTCCAAAGCTTTCCGGGAGAAGCTGAAGTTGAGCGCGACGCTTCGCGCGGACAAGAATGAATATTTCAAGCTCAGGCTGAATCCCAGGGTGACCGCCGTTTACTCCATCGCACGCAACAGTCATTTCAGGTTTTCGTTTCAAAGAGGATTCCGGTTTCCCGGCATCTTTGAGGCATTTTCAAATGTCAATAGCGGAGGGGTAAAACGCGTGGGTGGCCTTCGCGTGATGTCAACGGGAATATTCGAGAATGCCTACAAACGGAAATCGATTGACGAGTTCCAGGCGGCCGTCGTTGCCGATGTCAATCAATCGGGTTTGACAGCCGATGAAGCGATCATCAAGAACCGGGGGCTGTTGGTAAAGAGCGATTACTCATATGTCCAACCGGAACGGATACGATCCTTCGAAATGGGATACCGCGGCGCCTTCCTCAATGAGGACCTGCAAGTGGATCTGGACTTTTATTTTAACCGTTATAATGACTTCATCGCACAGGTCGAAATGAATATTCCCAAGACCTCCGTGCCGGACTCAATTCCATTCTACATGAATGACCGGCGGAAACAGGATCGATACCGGCTTTGGACAAACTCGAAGACCACAGCTTATAATTTCGGGGCCGGTATCGGCATCCGGTACAATGTGATTGGGAATTATAAGGTTGCCGGCAATGCCACGTATGCAAAACTTCAAAGGACCAGTCAAAACGATGGTCTCGAAGACGGATTCAACACTCCTGAATGGATAATCAATTTGTCGTTTGGAAATGACGATGTCCTCAACCGCTTTGGCTTTACTTTTACCTATCGGTGGCAGAGCAGTTACTACTGGGAATCTTTTCTTGTCAATGGAAATGTTCCAGCCTATTACACGCTCGATGCGCAAGTTTCAAAGACCATTAAGAGCCTTTCGATGAAAATTGGTGCCAGCAATATCTTAAATCAATACTATCAATCTTTCCTTGGCGGACCCTCTATCGGCGGATTCTACTATACATCAGTGGCTTATACCCTTCGCTGACCTGTGGCGAGTGACCGCGAAGGCCGCGGAAACCGGAAGCAACATTCTGGCTAAAGGCTGAAAGGAGCCCCCAGACTAATATCCCCACTTCTTCATCCGGGCGAGGTCTTCCCTGGCGCAATCGAGCGGTGTTTTACCCTGGTAGGATTCCTGCTCTATAATATAGTACTTCGTGCCGCCAGAATTCCTGCACAGGTCGATTACCTCTTTTGTATTCACCACGCCGTTTCCGAGAATGGTGCTTTCATATTTCTCGTTCGGGTTTTCACTGGTGATTTCGTCCTTCACGTGCAGGGAGACAAATCTTCCCGGCCACCGCTTCACCACATCGATCGCTTTTGCGCCGCCGTTGTAGAGGTTGCCCATGTCCAGCTGCTGGATGACCAGCTTCGGATCGGTATTCTTCAGGATGATGTCGTAAACCGTCTCACCATCGAATTTCTGACTGAACTCGAAGTCGTGGTTGTGGTATCCAAACCTCATTCCCGATTTCTTGCAAAGTTCGCCGCATTTATTGAAGACTTCCATGTAGCTCAGCAGCTCGTCTTTCGTCCGCCGCAGGCTCTCGTCCAGCCAGGGGCTGATTACGAATTCCTGTTCCAGCGTTGCCGCATCCTCAACGGTCTTTTTCCATTCATCGGTAAAATCATTCTTTGCTTTATCCCAATGGCGGGGAGCCATCACCGTGTGCCCGCTTGGCATCCTGAGTCCGAGGTCGCTCAACACTTTCTTGAATTCAACAGGAGTGAAGCCATAGAACTTGCCGTTGACATAATTTGCGTGCTCCACGTATTTGTAACCCTGTGAGGCGATCTGCTGAAGCGTTCCTTTAGGATCCTTCTTCATATCATCGCGCACCGAATACAGCTGGATGCCGACGCGGCCTTTCTCTTTTTTGAGGAACCCGAGAAGGGGCGACATCGCCGCAGTGGTGGCCAGCGTGGTGGCGCCCTGTTTCAGGAAATTTCTTCTGGACGTATTCATGGTAATCTGGGATAGGTGAAAATCAATTTAATTCTCAAAGTAACCATCACCGGTATCAAAGTCAAGCCGCACCGGCATTCTTATACAGAAGGCAACTGGTAGGGAAATTGACAAGAGGCAATTGACAGTAATTGACAGTTGACAATACTGAATCTGATCATTGCCTGCTGCCCGCTAAAAAAATTGACCAATTGACCAATTGCTCAATTACTTTCCCTTCCGGCGTTTTGGTTTTTCAATTCCGACTTCGTCGGCCTCCTTATCGATTCTCAGGCCCTGGAAAACCGGGTGCCGGACACTTCCGTCATCGGTCATTTCACTGAACTTGATGTTGCAGACAAGTTGGGGCTCGACCCATGTGATATCAGGAGTCTCTTTCATGGGAACATCCAGGGGCGACGTCTTCCTGACGATTCTCTTTAATTTGTCATGAAGGTCTTTCAGGCTTTTCTCGTTGAAGCCTGTCCCCACGTTTCCGATTGAAACCAGCTTACCCTTGTTTCTGACGGCGAGCAACAGCGATCCGAAATGCTGTCTGGAGCCCTTTGGATCCGTGAAGCCCACAATGATCGCTTCCTGTGATTGAACGTTTTTAATTTTTAGCCAGTCGGAAGTCCTCCTTCCAACATAGTATTTACTATCCTTTTTTTTGGCGATCATGCCTTCAAAATTCATTTTCTGCATCTCTTTGAAAAGCATCCTGCCTTCATTTTCGACATGGTCGCAGTACCGGATCACCTTTGATTCAGGGAGGAGTTTTCGCAGGATCTCTTTCCTCTCGGTCAAAGGCCGGCTCATGAGCGATTTGCCTTCGAGTTCGAGGATGTCAAAGACAAAGTATTGAATGGGGTACTTGTC
>DASVOT010000782.1:0-5443 GCA_036383235.1 Chryseosolibacter sp. | reverse complement strand
GGTATGAACAGACAGAACCAGTATGACACGTTGCATTAGGGCAAGGTGACGGGATAAAAAAAGCGGGGTGTTCCCGCTTTTTTTATTTATGCGCATTCTATTTCGCATCCGGCATGATCCTTTCGTCGCGGTTGGCGAGTTCCCATGCTGTATAAAAGATACACTTCGCGCGATCGGCAAGGAGGTCAAACTCGATTTTATCCACCTCGTCGCTCGGCGCATGATAGTCCTCATGGATGCCGTCAAAATAAAATATGATGGGAATATTTCTCCTGGCAAAGTTCCAGTGATCAGAGCGGTAGTACAACCGGTCGGGATGGCCGGGATCATTATAGGTGTAGTCAAAAACGAGACGAGTATATTTTTCATTCGCCGCCTCGCTGATGCGGTTCAGCTCCGAGGAGAGTTTATCGGCACCGATCACATACAAATAGGGAGGGCTCGTCTCGTGTTGCGCATCTCTTCTTCCGACCATGTCGATGTTGAGGTCGACAACCGTGCTGGCCAGGGGGAAAACGGGATGATCCGTGTAGTATTCCGATCCCAGCAATCCTTCTTCTTCTCCCGCCACCGTCATGAACAGCATGCTGCGCCGCGGTCCTTTGCCATCTTTTTTCGCCTGGGCAAAGACTTTCGCTAGCTGCATCACGGTCACGGTTCCTGAGCCATCGTCATCCGCGCCATTGTTTATGAGATCGCCTTCTCCGTGGTCGGCCTTCCCGATATGGTCATAGTGTGCTGTGACGACGATCAACTCATCCTTCTTGTCGGTCCCTTCGAGGTAGCCAAGCACGTTTTCCGACTGAATGACTTTCGTTTCAACCGAGGTCTTATACGAAATTCTTCCCGGCGCCACTTTCTTTAAAAGTTTTTTCTGTGTGTCGCCCGCGGCATACGACGCCAGCTTTTCCGTTTTCATGTGAAAGATCTTCTCCGCCACAGCCGGCGCCACAAAGAAATATCCCCTGTTCAGCTCGGACGTATCGGGCCTCTTGAGGGAAAGCCTTCCTTCCGATAAATAACGGCGGAACCGCGAAGCCTGATCTCTGAATTCCTCCATCGTCCGCGTGTTAAGCACAAAGACCATCCTTGCGTTCTTTTCCCTGGCCAATGAAACTGCGCTTCTGTAATCCCCTTCCACGCCGGGCATGACCAGGACAGCTTTACCGGAAACATCGAGCTGATCGTAATCCACAGCTTTTCCTTTGCCTGCGAAAATGACGGGCACTGTCATTTCGCCCTGCGAGTCACTGCTTCCAAAATAGACGACGTCTTCGAAGTTCGCGTACCGGGTACCCTCCACCTCCGCATAAGTCTGGCCGGGAATACTTTGGTACAGTTGAAAGGGCTGGTAAAAACTTCCGTTGACCGGTGGTTTCAATCCGATATCCTGAAAATGATAGCTGATAAAAGCCGCGGCCATTTTCTGGCCGCGCTTACCGGTTTCCCTTCCTTCCAGGGCATCAGATGCCAGTATTGAAAGATTCTGTTTCAGGTCCGCGGGAGTGATGAGCTTCGCATAATTCTGCTCAACGGTCTGGGCGGGGGCAAAAATTACGTTCTGGAACAACGCCCAGATAAATAAGACAGGTCTCAATCGCATACGCTTGGGTTTTCGCACCTCCGAAACCGTGAACGGGAGTTGTTAAACGCCGTTTCCACAGTTGATCCGGCCCGGAGTTTCAGGCACAATAACAGCAAAAGTAATTTACTTTCCATATTTTACAGGGAGCGACGGCCCTGATAAATAAATTTTGAATAGTTGATTAAAATCAACGGCGAACGCGTTGCGCCCTCTGTTAATTGTCTGGGAACTGGATTACCTTTGCGCCGGGATTAAAGGTTCGGGGATTACCCGCCGATGGCAGTCCAGAGCGATCACCCTTTCCCGGGCTCACCGGCTGAAAACGAAGCGGTAAAGCCGGATCAAAGGATTTTCGATCACCTGCACCCCGCGCTCCAACAGAAAACGACGACGTTAATCAGACAATTTCAATGCATATAAATTCGCAGTACGAGGAAAAGTTTGAATCCAGGCACATCGGACCCGATGAGCACCAAATCGCCGGGATGCTGAAGCTGATGAAAGCCAGATCGGTAGCCGATCTTATCGACCAGACCATACCCGCAAAGATCCGTCTTAAAAGAGGACTGAACCTGCCGCCGGCAAAATCCGAGTTTCAATTTCTGAACGATCTCCGAAAGCTGTTTGCGAAAAACAAGGTATATAAATCGTTCATCGGCGCAGGATACTATAACACGATCACCCCCCCGGTGATCTTGCGCAACATTCTTGAAAATCCAGGCTGGTACACTGCCTACACGCCGTACCAGGCCGAGATTTCGCAGGGCAGGCTGGAAGCCCTGATCAATTATCAGACGATGGTGTCTGACCTGACCGGTTTGCCGATCGCAAACGCGTCCCTGCTAGACGAAGCAACGGCCGCGGCGGAGGCAATGCACCTTTTTCACGCCGCGCGCAAGGCTTCGAAGAAAAATGCCCATAAGTTCTTCGTGGATGAGCGCGTTTTTCCACAGACAATCGATGTGCTGAAAACCCGGTCCGCACCCATAGGCGTAGAGTTAGTGATCGCAGACGTGAACAGGTTCGATGTCGCCGACGATAGCTTTTTTGGCGTGTTGGTGCAGAATCCGGATAACAATGGCCTGGTGCGAGACTATTCCGCCTTCGTCCAGGCCGCCCATAAAAAAGACGTCTTGGTGGTAATGGCCGCCGATATCATGAGCCTGCTGATGATAAAATCACCCGGAGAGATGGGCGCAGATGCGGCAGTCGGATCCACACAACGTTTTGGTGTTCCCATGGGTTTCGGGGGTCCCCACGCGGCGTATTTTGCCATCCGCGACGAGTTCAAACGGCAAATGCCCGGCCGGATCATCGGCGCATCCGTGGACGCATCCGGGAATCCCGGCTACCGGATGGCCCTTCAAACACGGGAGCAGCACATCCGCAGGGAAAAAGCGACTTCCACCATCTGCACAGCGCAGGTGCTCCTTTCCGTTATGGCCGGAATGTACGCGGTTTATCACGGTCCGCGCGGACTGAGGAAGATCGCCGAGCGCGTTCATGGCTTCTCCCTTGCGCTCGATTCAGGTCTGAAGGCTATGGGCATCCGCCAGCTGAATGAACATTATTTTGATACACTGAAGGTCGAAGTGAAAAACGAAGAGGTCGTTCGCCGGGAAGCGGAAAAGCGCGAGGTCAATTTCCGTTACTTCGGTAGCGGCCAGGTTGGGATCTCCGTCGACGAAACGACCACTGCTGCGGATTGTAAGATCATCCTGGACGTTCTTGCCGTATCCGAGAACAAGAAAAGCATCGACGTTTCTTCCAATGGAAAGGAAATGACCTGGCCTGCTGCCTTCCGCCGCCAATCGTCTTATCTCAGCCATCCCGTATTCAACACCCATCATTCCGAGCATGAAATGCTCCGCTACATCAAACGTCTTGAGAACAAAGATCTTTCAATGGTTCACTCCATGATATCACTTGGGTCGTGTACGATGAAGCTGAATGGCACGACTGAGATGATTCCCTTGTCGTGGCCTGAAGTGGGCAACATCCATCCATTTGCGCCACCGGCACAGACAGAGGGATACCAGATCATGATCGAAGAGCTGGAAGGGTGGCTGAAGGAGATCACCGGGTTCTCCGGCGTATCGCTTCAGCCGAACAGCGGCGCCCAGGGGGAATATGCAGGACTGATGGTGATCCGCGCGTATCACAACAGCAGAAACGAAGGTCACCGCGACGTCGCCTTGATTCCCGCTTCCGCTCACGGTACGAATCCCGCGAGCGCCGTGATGGCAGGCATGTCGGTGGTAGTCGTCAAATCCGACGAGGAGGGCAAGATCGATGTCGCAGACCTTAAGGCGAAAGCGAGCCAGTATAAAGACAGGCTGTCGTGTCTGATGGTAACCTATCCCTCCACGCACGGTGTGTTCGAGGAATCGATCACAGAAATATGCGAAGTCATCCATCAACACGGAGGAATGGTCTACATGGATGGCGCCAACATGAATGCGCAGGTCGGGTTAACCTCTCCGGCTGAAATCGGCGCTGATGTTTGCCACCTGAACCTGCACAAGACGTTCTGCATACCTCATGGAGGCGGTGGTCCCGGCATGGGCCCGATCTGTGTGAACACCACGCTCAAACCGTTCCTGCCCGGCCATCCCGTCGTCAAGACAGGCGGGGAAAAGGCAATTCATGCCGTGTCGGCAGCTCCATGGGGCAGCGCAAGCATCCTGACGATCTCATACGCGTACATCGCGCTGATGGGAAGCGAAGGGTTGACCAATGCCACCCGCATGGCCATCCTGAATGCGAACTACATTAAATCGAGACTGGAGAGTCACTATAAGATCCTCTATGCGGGCGTGAATGGACGGTGCGCCCATGAAATGATCGTCGACTGCCGCGATTTTAAAAGCGTGGGTATTGAAGTGGAGGATATCGCCAAACGCCTGATGGACTACGGTTTCCACGCGCCAACCGTTTCATTTCCAGTAGCTGGGACGTTGATGATCGAGCCCACCGAAAGCGAGCCGAAGGAAGAGCTCGACCGGTTTTGCGATACCCTGATCGAAATCCGCCGCGAGATCGCGGAAATTGAACAAGGGAAGGCCGACCGTCAGAACAATGTTCTCAAACAAGCGCCGCATACTGCCGCCGTTGTAAGCGCCGACGAATGGAACCGTCCCTACAGCCGCCAGAAAGCTGCATACCCGCTTCCGTTTGTGAAAGCGGCAAAATTCTGGCCGGCTGTCAGCAGGATTGACAACGCTTACGGCGACCGTAACCTGATGTGCACCTGTTTGCCGGTGGAAGAATTTTCAAAACACGAAGGTGTCGCCGTCTGATAATCGCCTGCCGGCGCTGTTACTGGATTGAGCCACCGTTTTTTGAATCGAACCGTTTTTTGACGGGTGCTGAATTTTTACTCCCCGGGCTGGCAAAATATCGCTAACTTGTGTGCAATACCGGTGCGTGAGGTATTTTGAACACCAAGTCGTTATGGCTTTTCTTTTTGATTCATTTCAGGGCTGGAAGAATTACTGCGAGACCACAGGGCAATCCCTCGTCGAGGTTGTTCTTGAATACGAGCGCGAGCAGAAAGGGCGCTCCGATACGCAGATTTATGACGGCCTCAGGAATGCGTGGGATGTAATGAAGGATGCCGTAAGAACGGGCCTCGAGGAAGACATGACCTCGCGCAGCGGAATGATCAACAACGGCGCGAAAAAGGTTTATCGCCATCCGACAGCGGTTTTATCGAAGGAATTTCAGCAACTCATCGCGCGCGCCCTCGCCGCCAAGGAAGTCAACTCGTGCATGGGCAGGGTTGTGGCCGCGCCAACTGCCGGCGCAAGTGGAATTATGCCGGGAGTCTTATACACGCTGCAGGAAATCCATCATACG
>DASVOT010000781.1:0-5208 GCA_036383235.1 Chryseosolibacter sp. | reverse complement strand
GATGGTCTGAATTACACGCGACTTAATCAAGCACAAAATACGGAAGGCTTTCCAGCAACACGTTTATTTCGATGGACCGGCCCCCTTTAAAGGTATTGCCCTGTCCGTCTTTCCACCTTCCCTTCGGCAAAACCACCTTGCGTTTTTTGATTCCTTTTTCCACGACGGGTGCCACGAGAATTTTATCGCCCAACAGGAACTGATCGGTTATCCGTTCAAATCCCTGGTGCGGGAAGACGTACTCCATGGTCCGCACGATCGGTTCTCCTGTTTTTGCCGATTCGTTTGCCAGGCTAAGGATCAGCGAAGTAAATTTTTTTCTTGTTTCGACTGCAGCTTTGCAGGCGTTAAGGTGCGCTTCATCAAGAATGCGCCAGGGAGCAACCGAGAATTGCATCATAGGCATGAGCGCGTGCACCTGCGCGGAACGCACGATGAGCTCCTGGTCGATATCCCTGCCCGGAAGAAAGGAAGTAAACTCTCCCCCGCCGATCATATCGGGGCAGGTGAAGTTGTAGCCAACGAGCCCGGCGGCGAGCATATCCGGAATCAGTTTCTGGAGGTCGCGCCAGCTGTGCTCTTTGTCGCGCAGCCTGTTCACCAACGGCTGTCCGGCCATTTTCCACATGGCGCGATACTCGTTGAGCGGATAGCGAAGTCCGATGCGGGCGTACGCTTCGCACTGCTGTTGCGGCGAGGCGGGCCCTGATGCCGAATAGCAGTTTTCATAAAACTCGAAATCTCCCGCATCAAATTTGAAGCCGTCGACATGGTATTTTGCGCGAAGCGCGTCTAGCTGGTCCGTGAACCACGCTTCGGTTTCAGCATTGGAGAGGTCAAGCAGGCCGCTTGCTCCATTCCACCACCTGACGATCGCAGGCTTTCCCGTATTGTCCTCAAGCAACATTTTCTTTTCTTCGAGGGCTCGATATACATCGCAATCGGGACTCACCATCGGGCACACCCAGAGCATAACTTTGAATCCCATGCGGTGCAGGGAATCCGTCATCGCGGCCGGATTGCGGAAGCGCCCCGGATGAAAATTCCATTTGCCGTAATCTTCCTGCCAGTTGTCGTCAATCATCATGACACCCGGCGGAAATCCATTGGCGATAATATCGCGTGCGTACTTGAGCACGTCGCGCTGGTTTTGATCATACATCAGCTCGATCCATGTATTGTACTGAGGAGCGGAAAATAACAGCGCGTCCGGAATTTTTCCGGCCGGGGGAAACCAGGCGCGCGAGGCGAACCGGTACGCTTCCCGCAGATTAACGCCGGGTTTTGGATAGACCAGTGCGGGAACGGTAGACGACACCTTTAATGTGTCTCCCTGCATCCTTATCCCGAATGGATGTTCCGACCAGATCACTTCGCCATCGCTGGAAAGGAGGAGAGGCTGCACCTGGTTTCCGTAATTACTTCGCAGATCAGCTCGGTAACCGTTTTTCAAAGGCATTGCCTCTCCATGGTTAACCACACCGGACCACCATACAACATTTGGCTTAACAGAGACCGCGATCTCCTTCGTGTTCTGCTGCGCAACCGAGCTGGAAGTGCACATCGCCAGGAGGCAGCTGCCAATAAATTTCAGGCGCGAATTCAATGTTCTTTTCATTTTGAGTTCAATGATCACAATGCCTCAACGAAGACAATGGAAAATCCCGCTCGCCTCCACTCGGCAAGCCCCGTCATCCTTTCCGGCCAAACAAATAGCTATCCGATCCACTGACACCTGTGCGGCAGGAAAACAAGCTTCCGCTCAAGGGGTACTGTTCCAGCTGCTCGCGGCTGAGTCCTTCCCTGGCTGTTGTAATGTAGAGCGTTTTCAGATCCTTTCCTCCGAAGCAACACGAGCTCGCTAATGGCACCGGCACGCGAACATCGCCGAGGTGCTTGCCGGAATGCGGGTCGTATCTGCCCACACGGTATCCGCCCCAGAAGGCGATCCACAGCATCCCTTCACGGTCGACACACATGCCGTCAGGTGACTCTTTTTCATCTGCAAAACTGAGAATGACCTTTTCTTCCGTCAGCGATGGGTGATTTTTATCGAATTTAAAGCGCCTGACATTGTGGTCAGCCGAATCGATGAAGTACATGTAACTTTCTTCCAGAGACCATCCCATGCCGTTGGAGATGGTAAGACCAGTCAAGACCCTTGTCACCTGGAAATCGTGGTCGATGCAGTACAATGACCCTCTCCCCGGCTGGCATTTCCGCTCCATCGTTCCGATCCAGAAGCGTCCGGCCGGGTCGGTTTTGCCATCGTTGCAGCGATTATCCGGAATATCGGCTTCAAGGGAAAGAATTTTTTTCACGGCTCCTGTATCCGGATCCATCCGGGATATCTCGCCCTGCAGCGCCAGGATGAGGCTGCCGTTCGCCGCCGGCACGACAGCGCCAACGCGCTTCCTGACATGCCACACGCGGTGGCGATTCGTGTGGGGTTCCAGCGCGTGCACTTCCCCGTTTTCAATATCAACCCAATACAAAAGCTGTTGGATGGAGTGCCAGACAGGACCTTCACCCAGGTAGCTGGGCAGTTGTACGACGGGTGTAGCTTCCATTGCTGATGTTGAGTTGTTGGTTTAAAAATAAGAAGACGGGACCAGATTTCTGTCTTTATGGGTGGACGATGGCGATAATTTGCGATGCTACTTGATGATCTTCACCACAGGTCCCGCGTCGTGATTGACCTTCAGGACGCCGCCCGTGGCGAGCGCCTGCCAGGTCCAGCCCACGGCCGCCGCATCCGGCACCTCGTCAAGGACTTTGCCGCCCACCAGCACTTGCTCCGGTTTTGACGTGAGGCGAAAAAGCTCGCGGGATGCCGCGTCGAAAACGGTGTAAGCAATAGCCTCAGCGTTGTATTCGATCTTCTTGACAATGGAAGATGTGCGCAGCAAATGATCTTCGTTGTCAGGCGCCAGCTGCGGGGCCGCTGCCATGGCCCGCAGGTAATGCCTCACGTAGTCGCCATAACCATCGGTCATCCATATTGCGTTCGTGGGATAAAAATTCCTTCCGTCGGCATCTACCATGTAAGTCGCCCAATTCAGTTGCCGTACCGCATTGGTAACGTAGGTGGTATCGCCGGATTTTTCCCAGTACATCAGCTCCATGGATGCCTGCCGGGAAGTGTGGCTGTTGCCCGGCACGCGGTAGGCAGTCTGTTCGTCGATCACCGTCACGCCATACTTCGCATACTGGTTGTCCCCGAGCTCACCATACACCCAGTCGAAAATTCCTTTCACGGTCTGTTTCCACTCCGGATCCAGTTCCGGGTTTTCCATAATAAACATCGCGTAGGTGATCGCATTGATCTGCGTATCCGACCAGCGCGGAACATCTTCAAAGAACGGTCCCCACTTGTTCGTTTTCACCGGATAGGCTTTGAACCACGTCATGGCCATGTCGAACGCTTTCCGGTACTGCTCTGTGTTTCCACTCTTCATCGCGATAAGCTCCCGGAATAAATCCAGCGTAGCGGTGAAGAATGTCGTGTAGGTGGATTTCTTTTGCTGTGCCTTGTGCTTTTCCAGGTCCTGATCCATGCCCTCGTACCACGTCGCCTTTTCGATCAGCACACCCACCTCGCCCGTCTCCGCGTTTACTTTGAAGGGCCACGGCGAATGGTCCCCGTCCCCGGGTTGAACTTTGGAGGCCAGCGTGTTGGCGATCCGGATCGCCGCATCCAGGTATCTTTGTTCGCCGGTTTTCTTGTAAAGGTGTACGAGCTCGCGGCCAAACGACCCGGCTTTGTCCGGCTGCGTATAGCCCTTCCCGATGATCATATCGCCGTCGTAAATGCCGGACTCCACATTCATATTGTACGGATAAGGGAGGTCAGGCCAGGCGCTGCCCGGCGCCGACATGGAATGCGCCAGGTAATAGTCCGCTATGTACTTCATGTTCCCGATCACGGACTCGTCGCCGGTGTAGTTGTAGTAGAGGTCCCATGAAGAAAGGGCCATGTTCAGCTGATCTCCTCCGAGCCCGCGCTTATCATGACCCGGCGCCCACACCTGGTGGTTCATATAGTACTGCATGCCGTTGGAATCGATCTCCAGCTTCTTCCAGAAATCCCAGACCCGCTCCAGCACCTGATCATACGCGCGGCCCAGGTTCGAAGAATTCCAGGGAAGAATATGTCCATCCTGATCCACGCGGACCGGGTGATAGACGATGGTATCGGCAACGACGGTGTCGGCTTTTGACAGGAGCAGGTCTTCTTTTAACCCCTCGTAATGCGGAGAGGAGACCTGCGCGCACCGGCTTAGCAGGAAACAGAACAAAATGAAAGCAGATCGGCAGTGCATGCGTAGTTTGTGTCTTTAATGTGTAGTTGAATCCTCTTTGCTGTGGAGACCATCATGCCGCTTATACGTTCAAGCTGCCGGCGTCTTTAACCTTGTGGCTATTGGCGCGTGGCAAGCATGTGGTCGATAATATTTTTTGTAATTCGCTGGACACGCTTGTCTCCTTCGCTGAAGAAGCGGTAGGGCGGATTCATATACCCCGGCGGCGCCGAAAGCACCTTTGTCCACCAGCAGGTGGCGGCGTTGAAAACATAGTTTCCTTTTTCAGCCGTATAGATCGTGGCGGCGTACTTCCGGTTCGTAGAAGTGCCATCGTATTGGGTGACGAAACCTTCCGCCAGCACGACCATTTCCTTCAGTCCTTCTCCGAGTGGAGGGCCATGGAACTCCCAGCCCACCAGCTCGTTGATCTTGTCACCGCGTTTCATGCCGGTGCCTTCAAATGCCCAGTGGTCGGGTGCCACACAAGTCCAGTCTGCCAGGCCGACGCCATAGGAAACATCGCCCATGAGCGACGCCTCCTCAAAACCACGGTCCACCATATCCATGACGCGGTTAGGTGTGCCCTCGCTGTTGGGCAGAAGCCGCACACGGCCGGAAACAGCGTTACCCGACAGAAAGGCGAGGCTGACGCCTGCGTCGCGCGCTTTCATGACGTTATCAAACATTTCCTGTGTCCAGTATTCGTCATGCCCGACCGAAAGCCAGACCTTGCCGCGAAGCAGACCCGGGCCATCGGCGTGGGTATCCACATTCGAAATGTAGGAAACGTCGTAGCCCTGTTGTTCCAACCAGAAGGCTAGTGGAAACTCCGTCATGAGGAACTCGCCCGACCCGTTCGTCAGCGGTTCAAACCCTGCCGGAAAAAGATTCCAGTAAAGGGCAT
>DASVOT010000780.1:0-2730 GCA_036383235.1 Chryseosolibacter sp. | reverse complement strand
CACGATTCTTTGCAGCCATACTTGTTATCGAACTTGGACTTGGTGACCGAGTCGTTCACGTTGATCGCCGGGAGCGGAAGCTTGCCATTGTGCATGCGCTCGATGAGACGGTGTACGCCCGTGGTGGTTTCTTCCGAAATTCCCCGGATGCCGGAGACGAGCTCGGGATACCGGTCGAGCACCATGTTGGTCAGGTCGCCGCCATCATCGAGGATCATATTTAACGGCTTGCCGTCTTTGAACGCATACAGCGTTTGCTCGATGCACCAGTCGAATTCTTTTTCATTCATGCCCTTCCATGCGAAAACCGGAATGCCCGCCGCGGCGATGGCGGCGGCGGCGTGATCCTGTGTGGAGAAGATATTGCACGAGGACCAGGAGACTTCAGCACCCAGCTCGATGAGCGTTTCTATGAGAACGGCCGTCTGAATGGTCATGTGAAGGCAGCCGGCAATTCTGGCTCCTTTCAGCGGTTTTTGTTGCCCGAACTCCTCACGTGTGGCCATCAGGCCGGGCATCTCTGCCTCTGCCAATTTTATTTCTTTTCTTCCCCACGCGGCCAGGGAAAGATCTTTCACCTTGAACTTAACTTTTTCGTCAACTGTCATTTTTTGTGGGTTTTCCGTTTAAAAACTGCCTTTTTGGACAAGCAGGCCAAAAATACAACAAAGGCGCAAAAATCGGAAGGGCACCCGCACCCGGCACAGGATTTTCATGGTTCCAAACCGGCAAGAATTCTTTCGGTGTGCTTATTTCAGTTTCAGGCTATGGAGCAGGTGAAAATCAAGATCGGGGTGGTGTCTGACGTGGTGTGCCCGTGGTGTTACATCGGGAAGCGAAGGCTGGAGAAAGCCATGCAGCTGGCCCCGCGCTACTACGATTTTGATGTCGAGTATTATCCGTATGAGCTTAACCCGCATATCCCGGAAGAAGGCATGGACTACCGCGGGTACCTGTGCAGAAAATTCGGGAGTGAATCAAAGTTTCACGAGCTGACGCGTCACATCACGCGGGTAGCCGCGGATGAGGGCCTGGAATTCCATCTGGATCGGCAGGAAGTCTCACCCAATACCCGGAACGCTCACCGGATCATCCTGCTCGCCCGCGAGGAGGGGAGGCAGCTCCAGGTGGTGGACGCATTTTTCCGCGCATACTTCACACGCGGGGTGGATCTGTCCCGCATCGAAAACCTCGTTGACATCGCTTCGGACGCCGGCATGGACGCGGAAAAAGTGGAACAGCTCCTCCACAGCAATACAGGCAAGGTGGAGATTGAAATGGCGGAAAAAGAATTGCACGACCTGGGCATCACGGCGGTGCCACTCTTCATCGTCGCAAACCAGATCACCATCACAGGCGCTCAGCCGGTTGCGGCTTTTTCGCGGGCTTTTGAGGAAGTTACCCTGGCGAAGACTGAATGGTCCTGAAACGGGGTGAGCAAAAGGCGCGTGTTGCGCGTATGGTGTCAGTGAATGTGAAGCTCGCGCTGGATTCCTTCCAGCGATTTACCTTTCGTCTCCGGGATCACCTTCCACGCGAAGAAACCGTGCAGCACCATCATCAGCGTGAATAGCAGGAAGGAATAGAACCCGCCGTTGGCCGACGACTCTGCGATTACCGGGAAAGACCAGGATATGACGACCGCCATGATCCAGTGGGTAAAGCTGCCGAGCGTCTGCCCATCCTCGCGCACTTTGTTCGGAAAGATCTCGGCCATAAACACCCAGATGACAGCCCCCTGCGAGAAGGCAAAGAACGCGATGAAGCCCACCAGATAAAACATAACGGCGTATCCTCCGAAGTCGCGCGTGTAGAAAGTCCAGGCGACCAACCCAAGGGCTACTACCATGCCTGCCGAGCCAATGATCAGCAGCGTTTTGCGACCGAACCTGTCGATGAGCGAGATGGCCAGCAATGTGAAGACCATGTTCGTGACTCCGATCGATATCGCCTGCAGCAACGCGGTATCGCGGCCCAGTCCCGTCATCTCGAAGATCCTCGGCGCATAATACATGATGGCGTTGATGCCGGACAACTGGTTGAACATGGCGAGGGCCACCACGTACATGATCGGTTTGTTGTACTGGCCGTTGAACAGTCTTTCTTTTGTTGCGCCAATGGACATGGCGAGGCTCTCCTGGATATTTTTCAGCGCGAGGGAAGGGTTCGGCTCCCCGATGGAGGTGAGCACTTTTTCCGCTTCCTCCGGCTGATGATTCTTGACCAGCCACCGCGGGCTCTCCGGAACCATGAAGACCATTGCAAAGAAGAAGAACGCGGGGAATGCCTGTACGCCCAGCATCCAGCGCCACGCTTCATCAGCGATGCCAAACAGCAGATAGTTTGATAAAAAGGCGATGAGGATACCACTGACGATGTTGAACTGGAAGAGCGCCACCAGCCGGCCCCGCTTTTTTGCCGGCGAGATTTCGGAGATATACATGGGGCCCACCACGGAAGAGGCGCCGACACCAATGCCTCCCAGGAAACGGAACGCCACGAATAGTTCCCAGGTGTTTGTGAGCGCGCTGCCCAGCGACGTTACCAGGTATAAAAGTCCGATCGCCTGTAATACTTTCTTGCGTCCGAATTTCTCGGCGGGCCTGCCGGCAATGAGCGAGCCGATGACCGTACCGATGAGCGCGGAGGCAACGGTGAACCCATGCGAAAATTTGTCGAGCGACCACAGGTGCTGGATGCTGCCTTCCACCCCCGAGATGACGGCAGTAT
>DASVOT010000779.1:0-8803 GCA_036383235.1 Chryseosolibacter sp. | reverse complement strand
CAAACAACTTTTCGGGTCTTGCTTTGCGAATAACCTCAAACACCTTGCGGGTCACCGCCGGCCGGTTAAAGATCAGCAGGAGCACCGGTGTTTTTAATGAAACTTCCGAGCTTTGTGGGATCATATCTGGTAGCCTGAGGGGCCTCATTTCAGATTCAGTTTTGACAGTATGATTTCTTTCGCAAAGTGATTGAAATATCTCCTGTCTGATTCTATATCCCTGATCACAAAAGGGGGATGGCGCAAGGGCGTTGCGATATCCGACGCTTCCAGTCCGGCGGAATGACTGTTGCCGTTAAGGGTATGAGTGGCATCCGCTCCGAACCCGATGTTTTTTACCAGGTTCTTTTCGGGCACAATGGCCAGCCCCGAATTCACAAACCGCGCAAAATCCCACTGATAGTCCCACCAATCCACGTCATCGCCTTTGGCAACGGTCCTGTCGAACTTTCTCAACCGGTAAAATTTCTCCAGCGGGTTGAGGAAAAAGCCGTTGAAGAATCCCTTTCGTTTGACCTTCTCATAAAGCTTTATCCTGAAATCAAAAAGGTTCCAGGCCCTGCGCCAGGTGGCCCATCCCCATACGTGGCCGTTTCTTGAAAAGTAGTAGGAATAGTTGCCGTCGTGCTTCCAGCCATTCAGGAAATTGTTTCCGCCGATATGCATGATGCGCGTGTCATGCCGGTATCGCTGTAACAGGTCCTGGCAGAAAAAGAAGAATGATCCCGATGGAAGGCAGTCATCCTCCAGGATGATTCCTTCCGGCTCATGACCGAAGAACCAGGTGAACGCAGAGGATGGCGCCCGCCCGCAGTTCAGATTCGTCTCCCGGAACAAGGTCTTTACCTGGCACTCCCAGTCAACGCCTTTGACGATCTCCCTCGTTTCCCTGCATTTCTCCGAATCAGATGGCACATCGGGTCTCGGGCCGTCTGCGGCGATATACAGACGGGAAGGCCTGATGCTTCGGATCGCTTCAAATACTTTCCGGGTGGTATCGGGTCGGTTGAAGATGATGAATAAGACAGGAGTCTCAAATTTTCCGGCAGGATCCGCGGGCGCCATAATTTTTTCTGAGGAGTAAAAATCGGGTGACGACGGCTCATAACCCATGATAACGGTCATATTACCGCTTGATATCGGTCATTCACGGCCATAAACATTTGTACACATGCTCGCATAAAACTGACGGTAGTCGCGGACGATGGATATCGCTTTCCGTGCGACGAAGTGCGGAGAGGAATACTGACCAACAAACCGGTAAAAGAACAATTGGCGGCGGTCTGAATAGCGAACCGAAATATCCTGTACGATATTTCCATAGCGGTCTTCCGGTAGTATTTCCACGCAGCCTGCCGCGAAAGCCGTCGGCAGCAGCATGTTGGACCCATGAAATCCGATTACCACATGACTTCGGCTGTAGATCGCGCACCATTCGCGTTCGGAGACCGCGTCGGCTTTCAGAACCCGCCTGTCATTCGCGAAACCGTGGAAGTGACCGGTTGCCCCCAATCCGACAATGGTGAAGGCCGCGCCGGGAAATTGTTCCCAGATGCCCCTGATCGTATTCCTCACCAGGCGGTTTTGCCTTGCGGAAAGAATCGCGCTTGCCGGCTTCAGCCATCGTAATTTCCTCGCCACCCGGTAAAGCCAATAGTCGATCCGCCCGGAAAACCACCACCTGTCTTCCCTCAGCACAAACGTGACCGACGGTTCCCGTTCGTAGAACGACTGGAGATCGAACGGTTTTATTCCGGTGAACCGCTCGATGTCGACGGAGGTGAAATCCGGGTGTGAATACGCCCTGCTGATCCAGGCCCTGTCGAAACGCTCCAGCTGGCGCGAGGTGAATTCGGCAATCGACTCATAGCTTGCCTGCAGCTCGCGCAGCGTCAGGTCTACGATCAGGCTTCGGCGCATCCGGCCGGGATCATCCACGCAAAAATTCTGGGAAGAAGGATGATCAGTCCCGTATCCCTGTCGTGGTCGAGATGATGCTGCGCATTGTAGAGCTTCAGCAGCGAATGACCATATAGGAAGTCCAGGGCATCTAAAATGATCGCCTCCCTGCAGGTTTTATAGACGACCCTGTCGATGACAACGTTGTCTTTGCGAAGCGGAAAGGACGCGGTGACGATCTTCGAAAGCCATTCGTAGCCGTCAGCGCAATTGTAGATTCGGCCGTCTGATGTTCCGACCGAAAGCGGGGCGTTTACAAAATGACCGGTCGGTAACATCTGGAAAAAGGATCGCCCGCAATTCCCGCAGGCGCACTCGGCGTAAGCATTCATTCCGGGAATGACAACCTTGCCGGCGAGAAGGCCGGCGCCACACTCGGGGCAGGTAAACTTCGAATATAACGCGGGCTTCAGTTCAACCATGGCATTTAATTGATCCGGTTCAATTTCCAGAATGAAAATATTCCTTTGAACATCAGCTTTTGATTCCTGCGTGTCACGGAAAAGCAAAGGTCCAGAAGGAAAATGCTTACCGTGAATGAGGCGAATGAAGCGATGATGGCGCCAATGGATGCGTAGGCGGGAATCAGGATATAATTGATCGCGATGTTGACCGTCGCACCGATAAGCGTGGCTACCAGCGAATAACGGAACAGGCTTTCATTGACGATGAAAACCGATTTGCCTACACCCATGTTCGTAAAAAAGAGCCGGAGCGCGAAGAGAGAGAGAAGCACACCCGCGGGCTGATACTCTTTGCCGTAAAGGAGGACGATTATGTTTTCGCCGAACAAGAACAAGGGAATAGCCGCGGCGAGGAACAGGATAAACATGGCACGGTAGAAATTGGTGAGGCGGTCATCATAAAGCGCCTGCCCGACACTTTTTGCCTTGGTTATCGCCGGCGAGAACGTACTCATCACCACCATGGGAATGAAGCCGAAGATTTCAATGATCTTCAAAGCGACGGAGTATTGGCCCACCTCGTAGTTGTTCAGCAATTTGCCCAGCATGACCTGGTCGATCCGCGCCTGCGTGTACAGGGCGACTCCGTATAGCGTCAGCGGCCACGATTCGCGCACCAGGTTAAGCGCCAGGGGCTTGCTGAATCTCCACTCCCGAAGCCGGCCTTCATGCCTGCGGTAGGTATAGATAAACCCCAGGGCATTCAGCAGGTACGTGAACAGGATGATCCACGCAAACCAGATCAGGGCGGCATGCTCGTATACCATGAAGATCTTGATGAGACTTGCCGCAAGGTTGACCATGACCTGGACCCGGACGACATGTTTCGAGAGTACTTTTGCCTGATAGAAGTAGTTTATGATCTCAAAGACCCTGAATGTTTCCGCTGCCGCGATAATGATGATCAGCAGGTTCGTGAACGGATCATTCTTCATAAAGATCAAAACCAGCGAGATCAGGATCATCAGGAACAGCGAGCCGCACAGCTTCAGCACAAAGCTTGTTCCCAGCAGCTCGTTCTTCCGCGCCATGTCCTTGGCCAGCTCCCGCACGACGATCTGGTCCAGGCCGAGCGTGGAGAAGACGGAAAAGATACCCACGAAGCTGATGGCGTAATTAAGCAATCCGAATTTTTCCGGCTGCAGGTAGCGGGCGACGTAAATGCCTACCACCATTCCCACAAGGAGCGTAAACATTTTCTCAAATAACAGCCAGGAAAGGTTGCTCAGATATTTATGAAGGCGTTCCGGAATAAATTGCAGCGGAAGAGCATACCAGGATCTATGATTGATAGGCTTTTCCATAGGTATAACTGTATCCATAACCGTTCATGCCCCGCGACCTGACATCGTTCAGAAGGATGCTGACGTTTGCGATTTTCTTTTCAAGAAAAAGCTTGTTGATCATCGCCAGGTGGAACCGGCTCGTGAATTCAGAACGGACGACGTAAATATTGGCGTCCGTGTACTTCATCAATATGATGTATTCCGACACGAATCCGATGGGCGGGGCGTCAATGATCACGATCTCGTAATTTTCACGCAGCGTCTTGATCAGCTGTTCCATCTGGGGAAGCCCGATCAGGTTCAGCGGGTTGGGAGGCGCGGGCCCGGCAGTGAGGACATGAAATCCCTTGGTGCGCGTGGGCTGGATGGCTTCCTGAAGGGTACAGCTACCCACGAGATAATTCGACAGCCCTTTCGAGTTATCAAAATTGAGATATTTCGAAACGCTTGGCTTCCGCATGTCGCCATCGATCAGGATGGTCTTTTTTCCTGCCTGCGCGACGATCGACGCCAGGTTTACCGCGCAAAAAGTCTTTCCTTCCCGCGGCGCCGAAGACGTGAACCCGATCACGCTTTTCTCCTTTCCCAACGTGAGGTACTGCAAATTGACACGCAGCGACTGAAACGATTCCGTCAGAGGGCACCGCTTTTGCTCATCAGCGTTCGACTTTTCCCGGCTGCTTCCGTGAACGATGCTTCCGATAAAAGGAATGGTTGTTGCGTTTTCAACGTCCTCCGGAGTAATAATATGCTCGTTCCAAAGGTCGCTCAGAATGAGCGCCGCAACCGGAACAATAATACACATCAGCAAGGCCAGCGAATAAACAATCTTGCTGTTCGGTGACACCGGCCCGCTTCCCATCAGCTTGGCCCGGTCGACCACTGACTTTTCAACCGTGTTCGATGCAATGGCGATTCCCGCCTCGGCTCTTTTTTCCAGCAGATAATTGTAGACGTTGTCGCTGAAATTGAACTTGCGCTGGATGTTCACCAGCTCCCGCTCGTTCCGCGGAAGCTTGTACAGCTGCGCCTTGATTTTGTTGATGCGGTTGTCAAGATCATTCAACGCGATGGAGGAAACATTGAGAATGTTCTTTACATTTTCTGAAAGCGTTTTCTTCGTATTCCGGATCTTAAGTTCCACCACTTCCGCAAGGGGGTTCTGCTCCTTTGCATTGTAATTCAGGCCCGTCCGCTCCTGGTTCAGTTTCGACAACTCGATCAGCAGGTTGCTCAGCAACGGGTCTTCCAGCCCGAAAGTCGAGGGCGCCACAATGTCGTTCAGCCGTTCCTCCTTAAGCGTGTTGGCGATATAACTATAGTACTTGATCTTGATTTCTATGGCTGCCTTCTCCGTTTCCAGCGCGTTGAGGTTCTTGCTCAGGTTCTCCGCCGTGCTGGTGATGTCCTGGATGTTGCTCTTGATCCGGAAGCTTTCAAGCGACCCTTCCACCCGTTTCAGGGAATCGGTGACGCCGGTCAACTGGCTGTCAATGAAATCAATGGTCTTGATGCCAAGCTGGTTCTTTTTGTACAATTCATTTTTCAGGTAAACTTCCATCAGTTTATTGAGGAACCGGATGGTTTTATGCGGTACCCTGCCATTGAGTGAGAGCGACACGATGTTGGATTCCCTCGAGATCGGCGTAATGGACAACCTGTTCTGATAGTCTTCAACAACCGAATTCAGGTCGTGGATAACGATATAATATTTTTCGGCATTTGCCGGATCATAGGGTCGATCGAAGAACGGCGTGAAGGTGAAGTATTTCGTCCGGAATGGCTTTCCGATTTCACCGTCGATCTCCACCTCTACACCCCTGAACGTATCTTCCATCTGATCGGTCTGGAAATTGTAGGCGTCGGCGTGCCGTGCGCTTGCGGAAACCCTGCACAAACTGTCGGAAAGACGCTCCACATAAATCGGCACGTTGACGAGCTGGTTGGCCGTCGAGTCAAGCGCGATGATAACAGGTGAATCGCCGTATTTCTCTGCGCTCTTGAACCGCTTCTTGATATAATAAGATACCCCGAAGTCCAGCTGCCTGACCGTTTTCTCAATCAGGCTGTACGATTTCAAAATTCCGATCTCGTCTTCAATCTCCGTGTTCGACTGGAAAAGATCCATACCTTTCAAAAACTCTTTCTGGCTGAGCGCATTCTTCGGCTCGCTCCTCAGCAAGAGGGAACTCTGGATGTTGTATTCCTCGTCGGCATATTTTGTGTATCCATAGGCCATCGGCAGAATGATAAAACCGCAAATGACAAAATAATGCCATTTGGAAACCAGTTTTAAAATGACGTTTTTTATCTTGATCTTCTCGTTCATCACACAACCATTGCTAATTCGAGTCGACGTAATTCAGAATGAGGATCGCCGTCGTGGCGGCGGAAAAGACAACCCCCAGCAGCTCAAGGTTTAACCTCCTGGCGTTTGCCCTAAGGGGCTCCACGTACAACACATCGTTTGGCATCAGGTAAAAATATTCCGAGCTCAGAAGGGAGGCGTCGGTCAGATCGAGGATCACCACCTGCGACCCCTGCTTCGATTGCCGGACAAGTTTTATGTTTTTCCGGTTTCCGTACCGGGTCATATCACCCGCGAGTCCGAGCGCCTCAAGCACCGAACATTGATTATTGAACACATAGTGATATCCCGGGTTGTTGACTTCTCCCAGCACCGTGATCTTGAAGCTGACCAGCTTAACCATCACAGTGGCATTATTCAGATATCTCTGCACACTCTTCTGAACGACGTCCTGAACCTCGTCGAGATTCATGTCTTTGACGCTTATGGTGCCGATCACCGGTAGCGTGATCTCTCCCGCGTTGTTGACCGAATAACCGTCGAGGTATAAGCTTCCAGGTGAGCCCATAAACATCGACCCCTGACCGGGCGTGATATTGAAAATATCCGACACCAGGGGGTCGGTGGCACTCTTAACTTTAACAGACAGAACATCGTTTGGCCTTATCCGGTATTCGGGTTGATTGCCTGGAACACTATTCGGGCGCCCCGATGAAAACTTCCTGCCCTGCAGGTAAACGAGTTTCTTATTGTAATAGCAGGATGTCAACGACGTGAGCACCAGCAGGTAAATAAGATATTTCACAACTTAGGAATTTTATTCTCCCCTTCAGGAGGAAGACAAAATAAGACCCTAACAGCCCTGGCCTTAAATGATGACAGTCATGTACCCCTCAAACATTGATCATCCGGACGCCCTGTTTTTTTTCAGCTGTTTTTCCCGCAGACGTTTCCAGCTTTTTTTCGTGCGCACGCTATCGTTTCTCGTTTATGCCCCACCGGGATCGATGTTCAGGACCGGCGATCCCCTGGCGGCCAAATCCTGGCGGCGGGCGCCGCCACGGAAGGGTGACACCCGGCGGGATCATTCGGGGCATCGCCGCAACCGCTCTGAAAATACTTCGGCTTCTCCTGAAACCTTTTTCGCTGCGGGAAGTATATAGACAAAGGTGAAACAAATAACGGCTGCAGTTTTTGCCATGTTATCAGTCTGAGCTATGAAAGGAACGTACCTCGGCGAATTCGAAGAACTGGTATTGTTGTGCGCAGGAATACTCTTTGACAATGCCTACGGCCTGGCGATCGCTGATGAGTTGGAAAAGCAAACCGGACGACGCATCATGATCAGCTCCGTACATAAAACGCTTGTGCGCCTGGAGGACAAAGGCTACCTCAAGTCAAGAATGGGTGGGGCCGCCGGCACGCGCGGAGGGCGCGAAAAGCGCCTGTACACCCTTACCCGCACGGGGACAAGTGTGCTGAACGAGTCGAGGCGAATGCGGAACGAAATGTGGAAGCAGGTTCCGAAGATCGTGTGGGAGGGCGGCAAACTATGAACGGAAACGAAGTCCGAAAGCCACCTGGCTGGGCCATGCGGTTTTTTGAATGGTTCTGCAATGATCACCTGGCAGAAGCCGTCCTTGGCGATCTCCTTGAGCTCCACGTCAGACGCTGTCAATCGCTTGGAAAACGCAGGGCCGACCTGTTGTTTATCCTGAACGTCATCCAGTTTATTCAACCCTTTGCACTGAGAAAACGGTCCGCATCCTCTCCCATCAACCCCTTCGTTATGTTTGAAAACTATTTCAAGATCGCCTGGCGCAGCATGGCCCGGCAAAAAATGTACTCCGCCATCAAGATCGGCGGATTTGCTCTTGGCCTGGCGACCTGCATCGTGATCGGTCTTTTTATCCGGCAGGAACTCAGTTATGATTCACATATCCGCGACGCAGACCGCGTTTACCGCGTCTACAACGAATTCCGCGGCCCTGACGGAGGGATGGGAACGGCGTTTCCCGCCCCGTTCACCGCCATTCTCAAAGCGGATTATCCCGAGATCGAAAAAGTCGCCAGGCTCATTCCGTACAATTGGTTCGACGCCGGAGACAACCTCATGCGCCGCGACGATCAGCTTGAAAACACGTTCGAGCAGGGATTTGCCTATGCCGACCCAGAACTGCTCGACATCCTCGACGTTCGCATGGTGTACGGCAACCGGGCTAACGCCCTTTCCAGGCCGAACACCCTGGTGATCTCTAAACGGAAGGCCGACAGGTATTTCCCCAACGAGGACCCCATCGGCAAGACGATCATCCTCGACGATAACAAAACGCAGGTTTTTACCGTGGGCGGCGTGATGGAGAATTTCCCCCCTGCCTCACACCTGCAATTTGATTTTTTAATTACGCTGGCAGGAAAAGAATTCTGGCAGGGAGAACAGACCAGCTGGTGTTGCTGGAACTACAATCCCTACGTCAGGCTCCGGGAAGGGGCGGATCCCGCCGCGCTCGAGAAAAAAATGGAGGACGTCAGGAAAATTTACGTCGATTTCCTGCTCAAAGACGGGAACCAGTTCGCGACGGATGCGCAGAAGTATTTGTTCTTCAGGCTCCAGCCCGTGACACATATTCATTTGTACTCCGATGGCATCCACGATATCATACCGCACGGCGACATCCGTTATGTCTGGTTGTTCGGCGGCATCGCGTGCTTCATCCTTGCCCTGGCGTGTATCAACTTCGTTAACCTGTCCACTGCCAGGTCGGCGAATCGCGCAAGGGAGGTAG
>DASVOT010000778.1:0-4921 GCA_036383235.1 Chryseosolibacter sp. | reverse complement strand
AGTCCAGCGCGCCACGCGCCTTGTCGTAAATGGTGATGATGTTGGCCAGCTCGCCGAGTTCAGCCAGCCTTTTGATGTAGAAGGAAGCCATTGGGTCATCGTCAATAATCCAAAGATTTTCGATTTTCTTGAACATCAGTTTCGGGTTAACCGCCCATGGCGCTTTCTATCTACGAAAGTAGCAGTTAATACGCCCTGAAACGACGAGGTGTAAGAAAATAGAATGAATTAACGAAAAAAGCAGTCGAACGTAGCGGCAGGCACGCTTAATCCCGGTTCCCCGGAAAAACAGCTAGACCTCAAAAACGTAAAACGGACATTTATATCCCATTTTCGCCAGCAGCGGTTTACTGACGTTAAATACGGGCACGCCGCCCGGCGTTTTTCCTTCCAGGCTTCCCACGTGCGCATGGCCGTGAAAGACGGCGACGACATTCCGGCGGTTCAACGGTTCGGCTAGGCGTGATGAACCGAGGAACGGAAAAATCGCCTCCGGCTCGCCGACCACCGTCTCCCGGATGGGAGAATAATGCAGCAGTACGATCTTTTTCTCCACTTTGTATTCCGCGTCCAGCCTCGCCAGCGCGCGGTCAAGACGCAGCGCCTCGTCCACCGCCTCCTGCACGAATGCCTTCATGGCCGGCTCGCCGAACATCGACAACATGCGGTTGTCAAACCCTCCGCCAAAGCCCTTCACGCCGGCAAAGCCGATCTCCTCCAGCACGATCGCTTCCCCGTCCAGTATGTGAACGTTCTCCTTGTGCACGATCTGACGGATCAGCTTCTGTCTTCCCTTTTCAAAATCGTGGTTGCCGAGCACACCCACCACTGGAATGCTGCACGACCGCAACTCCTCCGAAAGCACCTGCGCCTCGGCTTCATCGCCGGTGTCGGTGAGGTCGCCGCAGATCAGCAGGATGCTCGCCGACTTCGAAACCTCCCGGAAAAATTCCACCCACTTTCCTTTGTCTGTTTCGCGCACATGGATGTCGCCGACCGCCGCGATCTTTACTTTCTTTTCCTCCGCCTCCATGGTCAAACCGTTTTGATCGTGTACGACTTATAATTCCATTCCTTCACGTCGATGCTGTACTGCGTGTTGTCGATCACCGGTCCGCGGCAAACTTTCTCCAGGGGAGGAGGCAGGTCGTACTGCTCCCTGGCCCGGTCCATCAGCTCGTCGAAGAGCCAGCAGGGGATGATCTCGCGGAAGTCGGCGGGATAGACGAACTGGAACACGATCAGGTGCCCGAGAAGGAGATGCCAGTGCGCATCCAGCCGTTTGAACAGTCTTCCCCAGTCGAGCTTGGTGCCATATTTCAGAATGATGTGATGAATATCGGCGCCGTCGAACCGCTCGCGGTTCTGCACGTAGGTCTTGCACCAGATAAGGTCTTCGGCGGAAATGAATTTCACAGGCAGGCCCGCAAAGTCTCCGTGGCTCGCATGCCGCAACCAGCTGTCGTCAACGGTGCAGATATTGTTTACCGAGTTGAAGATGATATCGATAAAATATTCGCCTTTGAATATCTTGGCAAGCCACCGCACATCCGTGAGCTGCGTTTCAAAACCCTTTTGAGAAAAATACTTCAGTATCTTCGGATATTCCGACGGCGGACAAAACACATCCAGGTCCTTGGTATCCCTGAACATGCCGGTGTAGTGAAAGGTAGCAAACCCTCCACCGAGCATAAAGTGAGCGCCGCTTTCGTCAAGAAGCCTGATACCTTCCCGGTAGAAAGCGTATGCTTCCGGCTTTTTCTCTTCCGTAATGATCATGAGGGAGCAAGTAAAAGAGCGTGCCATATTCTGGGTAAAATGCTTTCGCCCCGTCTGTGTTTTGCCCATATATTTTCCTCATTATCAGGGGAAATAATCGGGCTTGAAATTTTATCGTCTATATTATAAAGATACCTCTTAAAAGAAGCAGGCGGCGAGTGCACCTGCAAAACACTATAATTTTGAGTTGTGAACGAAGAAGCTTTAAATAGCACATTGGTACGGATCGGCGCCAAGCTCACCTATCTCCGCAAGAAGAAGGGCTACACCAGCCATGAAGATTTTGCGAGTGACTTCCAGCTGCCGCGCGTCCAGTACTGGCGCATCGAAAAAGGTAAGGCGAATATAACCATCAAAAGTCTCTGCAGGCTTTTAACGATACACGGTCTCTCCGTTGAGGAGTTCTTCTACCAGATGTACAAGGAGTACCTGGAGACGAAGAACCCCGACGGTTCAAGAGCGCGCGGCGTTTCTTGACCGCTCTTTCGTCTCAGACATAGATGTGGAAGAATTTGCACTGGAAGTTCGCCTGGCGCGCCGGTTGCCTGTTACTCTAATCCCAGTAATGTCAGAGTCAGTCATTGGGAATCGAACCTGTCGGTGTAACTCGGTTATCCGCAATAAAAAAAGCCGACCCGCCAGTCAGCTTTTTTCGTTTTCCCGCGCTTCGTTTTCAGAGCCTATTTCGATAACGACACTACGTTCTGTATGTCGAAGGAGGTCGTGGGTTCATTCGACGTGTTGTCGGACACCATGAAGATGATGTCGTTGTAGTCCCTGTCCGCCACGTTCGATACCTTGTCTTCGAAACCAACGATAATGGAGCTGCATTCGTTTTCCCTGTACAGGACGTGTTGTTTCGTGTTGTCGACGTTCCAGTTGGTGTCGGTGTAGAAAGTAGGGCGCTTGAAGTAAACGCCATCGTTCCGGTACCCTCCGACGATGAGGAAGAAGCCGACTACGGTACCTGCCTTGAGCCGGGTCGTCCCCAGCCTTCGCGTATCGCCTTCGGCGAGATACGAGTTGTCGACGTTCGGAAAGATCAGCTGCTTGTCAATATCTTCGGAAGAGCCGGGCGTCGTGGATTTGTCATAGACATAATAACCCAGCACGTTGCCGATGTTGGCAGCCTCGGTCACGAAGCTGACATAGACGTCGGCGTCTTTCGTAAGCACAATACGCTGTTGGGCTGAACCGGAGAAAAGCTGGCTGTACTTCGCCTGGTTGTCCTGCGATTCGGGAAACAAGGTCGTGACGTTGCCGAGCAGAGCCGTGCAAAGCTGAACATTGAAGATATCGTCGGGCACAGGGGTCGTTTTCTTATAAACATCCTCATCCCTGCACGCGAGCATCAGCAATAAAAAAAGGGTAGTCGTGATCCTGGCCTTCATATCTTTCTCTGGTTTGTATTTGTTGCCTGTGTCACTTAAAATCCAGTGCCATGGCTGGTTAAAAAAGGCGGGCTCCGTCAAAATATGTTTAAATACCGTTGAAAAAGTTTTTTCTCCTGACAAAAATCATGCGGCGAAGCAGCAGTTCGCCAATGCGCCTCTCGCACGGTCCGTTTTTTCAACGACCGGTTGATCAGGAATAACAATTGTTTAACTGGGCATTCACATGGATTTACAGACTCAGATTGCCTGGCTTTTTATTCTCGCAATTCCCGTTGCCTCGGTCTCCTGGACCGTGACCCATGAAGAGGTCTTGCGAGAAACCCGCGAATATTTTATTGTCAGGAGCCGGCAGGGGCCTACGCTGCTGATCCGCAAATTCTTTTATCTCTTTACCTGCGAATATTGTTTCAGCCATTACATCACCATCCTGTTCCTCATCATCACGCATTACAAGTTGTTGTTCGACGACTGGCGGGGATACGTCATCGCCGGGTTTGCCCTGGTGTGGATCGCCAATATCTACATGAGCCTCTATGCTTTTATCAGGATCGACATCAAGAAGGAGAGAATAAAAGCCAAATCCGAAGAAGAGAAGCTGAACTCCGGTGAGGGTGAATCACCCCGGCAGGGGGGGCGCTGATTTTAACTCCCGACGTTCCCTGACCCGTCGTTGGCTTTAACGGGCCCGGGTCAGGCCTGGTGGTATCGCCTTGCAGGGGAACTGTCCGCATCGACCCTTATAGTGCGACGACAGGCAGCGGTGAACCGGCCGTGGTACGGTTTTTTACAGAATAACGGTCCATCATTAACCTAATCCATACTACTATGCAAACATTCACCGACGTACCTGCAGGTTATAAGGATTCCCGCGCGGAAGTTGTAGAGATCAAGTTGTGGGAGGTCTATCTCCTTTACGATCGCCGCAATCTTTACGATACGCTGTCAACGTACTCCCTTGACAACGGTCCTGTGGAAAAAGATCATCAAGAAGAGGGAAGGGTGTGTTTCAGGTTCCTGTCATTTGACTGGGAGCGGTCGATCAAACCGCTTTTGTATGAGCACAGGGTTCCGGTGATCCTTCGTTCCAGCACGCTCGCGGCCGTGAAAAGCAAGGGCGGCCGGGAGCAGGTCTTGAACTTTTAGAGGAAAGAACAGCCTTTTTACTTTTTGGTGTACATTTGCGCCTTAAATTTCAAGGCTTTGAATTTTCTTTCCGCAGAATCCATCTCAAAAACATTTAATGACCGCTGGTTATTCAGGGATATCTCTCTCGGGATCTCGCAGGGAGAGAAATTTGGCTTTGTCGGCAACAATGGGGTTGGCAAATCGACCCTGTTGAAGATCCTCACAGGCGAGATCCAACCCGATGGGGGTAAAGTAAGCATTCGCCAGGGGATCCGCCTCGGGTATCTGACGCAAACTCCCACTGTAAGCGACGACCTTACCGTCAAAGACCTGCTTTTCAGCGAATCGAACGAAGTGGCGAGGGTTGTAAAGGAATACGAGGACTGTCTTCACCATCCTGACACGTCTTCCGAGCGCATGCAGGCTGTCCTGGAAAAGATGGAAGACCTCAAAGCCTGGGATTACGAGGCCAAGGTTCACGAAGTGATCGAAAAGCTGGGTGTTCCCGACATCGACAAGCGATTCGGGGAGCTTTCCGGGGGGCAAAAGAAGCGCATTTTTCTCGCCCAGGTCCTGTTGCTCGAGCCGGACCTCATCATCATGGATGAGCCTACAAACCACCT
>DASVOT010000777.1:0-2099 GCA_036383235.1 Chryseosolibacter sp. | reverse complement strand
AAACGGGATTTAAGTTCTCCGAGCTCGCGTTCTTTTTCCAGGGCTTTTACCAGGCCCTCTTCCATGCGCTTTTCTTTCGTCACATTCTGAATGACGCAAAGGATTTCGTTCACAGATTGATCCTTTTCTGTCAGGGGAACGGCCGTCACCTTATATACTTTATCATGGATGTTGACTTCACAGGAGGCGCTTTCGCCCTCAAACGCTTTCTTTAATTTATTCAGCGTTTCGTCCGGGAGCCGCGGGTGCTGGTCTGCCGGCCTTTTTTCTCCCGTCATGCTCATGGTAGTGAGATCCATGTCCGCCAGTTCCTTGCCGTCGATGAGGACGTACCGCATCTCTTGATTGAGCACGCCGATCACCCCGTCGGGGAAGTTATGAGCCATGGTATCGTGCAGCCTCTGAATTTTGTTGAGCTTTCTTTCAATTTCACGGCATCTTTGCGTCTGAAACTGAAGCTCCTTCATCAGGCCTTCAATCTGGGTCTGGTCATTTGCAATCTGGAGAGAATGATCTTTCACTTCGACGATTATAACGTGGTTATCCTGTGATCTTCCAATAAAAGTCAGGTAGCCGATAGTCTCACCTGCTTTTCAAATTCGTTCAGTTCAGCCAGGGGGGTAACCGCACAACGGTCATCAAAAAATCCGCGCTCCCCGGAAACAGGAAGTTACGCGTGCAATAAGATTTTGGGGGTTAAAAAGGCGGGGTTCGCTCAAATATATAAAATATCGAATTATTTGTCACTATATTTTTTGATGATATCGATTATTTTATTTTGATGATGCGGATCATTGAATTGCATGCTTGCGGTGATCTATTTTTGCCTCCTTAGGCGATATTCAATCGGAATGCGTGGAAGGGTAATGGCGTTTTTGGTGCCTCCTTCAGAAATTTGAATGAAGGTCCACACCTGATTCGAAATGCGTTCGAATTACAAGACATTCCGAAATCAATCAATGATGATGATCATGGAAACCTGCGACTTTTCTGATTTGCCCGCGAGCCACGGGACCTTAACATTGCGCTATCCTGACTGATTTTGAAAACCTGCGTCTGCAGAAAAAACCTTGCTTTAAAATGTATGAAGGTGCCTGGGTGAACATGGTAGAGCTAAGAAGGCTTTTGATAGAATTGCGGGACAAACGTCCGGATATCTGCGTCCGGTTTCGCCTGCTGGGAGAGATGTGGTTTCCGCAGTTCATGAAAATTGTCCTGATCAGGGAAACAGACCTCATCCTGAACAACGAAGTGGATCAGAAACTGGTTCGGGTGCCCGATCTGTCGTATGTTATGCAGTTCGAGATCGACCGGAGTTTTCAGAACTTTAAACCTCATTTTCACTATAACATAAAACATTCGGCATAAGAGGTAGTACGACCCGGGCCTATACCCTATACCTCCGCGTCGGGGATGTGGTTCCCGGGGCTCCGTCACTTCGCCACTCCATCCCGGGCTGATCTATTACGCCCCTACAGGGCTTGGCTTTTTGTTCACGAACAACTATGTCACGTACATGCTATGCGTGATTCCCTCCTGTCTCTCCATATTTCCATATATCCATATATCCGTATATCCATACATCCGTATACCCCTACATCCATCTACCTACCTAGTCAGCGACCATAATTTTCTTCCAGCACTTCCTGCCGTCGGCGCCTGTGATGGAAACCAGGTACATTCCATTTTGTTCGCCGGACATGTTTAACTCGATGTTATTCCATCCGCGGTCCAGTGTGACGACCAACTGCTTGCTGCTCAAGGAGGTGGCGCTCTTAACGAGGATGCGCGCCTCCTGTCTTGAATCGGAAAAATAGTTTATCGTCAGCCTGTCCCTGACGGGGTTGGGATACATCGCCACCCCCGTATCCGCTGGCTCGGAGACTTCCGGTGCCGCTAAAGCCGGAGTCTGTGACCGCGCCGTGGCGGTTCCGCTCTTTTGAGAAGGATCGAATGCCGGGTCGTTCGTAACCATTATCCCGTCGACCCTTGTGTCTTCCTCGAACCACCCCATCCTCAGGGAATTTGTTCCCTCCGTGAAAGGGAAGGTGGTTACCTGATTGGTATAAGCGTCGGTTACTTGTACCCACGTCCATTCG
>DASVOT010000776.1:0-4905 GCA_036383235.1 Chryseosolibacter sp. | reverse complement strand
TCGACTATCACTATGGATATGATTTTGCCGGATCGCCCAGAATAAAGGCGCTATCAGTCGCAGATACGTTGGTTGAATACAATCAGTCGGTGCCGGTGTTTCTGGCAACCGGGAATGTCTCACCCGTCGCAGTGTATACCTGGCACGACGATACCGGTCTTGCCGAAACCTCGCAGGTGCCTGCTTTTACATGGATTGCTCCTGAAATTGCGGGGAGAAATGTATTGCTTCTGAATATTGAATCCGATGGTAAAGTGGTGAGTGACAGCATTGTGTTCAACGTGGTGGCCAATATTCCCAGGCCGCCGATAATAAATGCCCTGTCAACTGATTCGTTGTGGTATACAACAGGCAGTCATCTATCGGTAACATGTGACGCTACGGATGATGCGAGCAGCTTCGCTGAGTTGACCTATGAATGGTCAGTCTCCGGGGGAACCATTCCGTCCGTCAGTGCTTCCGGGCTCACATGGGAGTTACCGGATGTTGAGGGAATATTCGAGATCACATGCAAGGTTACTGATCTTGATGGGATGAGCGCAAGTAAGAAAAAACTTGTACTGGTCAAGTCACCCGCTTCCGGTACAACTTCGCCCTGGGCCTATTATCCGCTGGATGGGGATGTTAAGGATTACAGCGGGAACCATCGCGATGCGAGCATGGTTGGTGTCGATGCGACAGCGGATGCACGTGGTGAGCAGGGTAAAGCATATTTGTTTAATTCCGGCAACGATATCATTTATCTGGATAATAGTTCGGATCTCAATTTCCAGGACGAGATTTCCCTGTCTTTTTGGATGAAGCTCGAAGGTCTGGTTGAAGAGTCGTTTATTCTGTCGCACGGAAGCTGGGAAGAGCGGTGGAAAGTGTCCGTCACTCCTGACAGTCATTTGCGCTGGACCGTTAAGACTAATGTAGGCGTCAGGGATCTGGATAGCTCATTTCCCCTTGTGTGGAATCAATACTACCATTTTGCGGTTGTTTATTCGGGATATTCGATGGAGCTGTATGCCGGCGGCGTGCTTGATACTTTTCTTGCGCACTCGGGTGCGCTGGGCACCACGGATAAACCCCTTACTTTTGGCAGAAAGGACGGCACTGTGACACGCTATTCGTTGCAGGGCACGCTGGACGAAGTCAGAATTTATGATGTCAGCTTGCGGCCAGTTGAAATCAGCACACTGAAGACCACATGGAATTCCGTTGTAACCGGCGCCGAAGAGGAGGAACCCGGCGTCGCGATATATCCTAATCCCGCGCATGGCGAATTTTATGTCAACGGCATTAATATGGAGCGAATCCGGCGGCTAAGCATTTTTGAAACGACCGGACGCGCCGTGGATTTTACAATGCAATCTTCAGGCGAACAACTACATATTGCGATTCAAGATCAATCCGCCGGTCTGTTGATCGTCGAAATAGAAACAGCGAGTACCGTTTACCACGAGAAAATATTCGTTCGATAAAACCGGATATTGCAAAATTCCTTCGACCGGACCATCTTCTGCATTGATCGCATCAATCGAAAATTGACCTGCGGGTTTTTCATGCCCTTAAAGTCTCTCATATCTCAATCTTAAAATGTTTGGATTCTTTTGCAGGGATAATAGCTTGGTTTTTATTTCGTCATAATGCTTGCTGTTTAAGGCGAGAGGATGACTGGGAATATCGCTGCTGGTACCCTGGCCGGGTTATTGGATATCTTCTGAGAAATTATCGTGGACAAATGCTTGTGAACCAATAATTTCCTTTCAAAACGCCGGACGCGCGGTCAGGGATAAGTGGTGTTAGCCGGCAGGGCCAAAAAATAATTTTCAAAAAAAGTATTTCAATCTTGTCCAGTTCGGGCGCTCCGGTTGTCATCGGTGCGTATAACCAAAATTTACGACAATGAAAACGAGAGTAAACATCCTGGAAAAAGGGAAAAAGGGTTTGAACGCGCTTTTCGGCGTAGGAGCCTATCTGAAAAAATCAACCGTTGAACAGGCGCTGCTGGAGCTGATAGCCTTCCGTATTGCGCAGATCAACGGCTGTGCATTCTGCCTGGATATGCACGCCAAGGAAGCCCGCGCCGCCGGCGAAACCGAGCAGCGCATATATTCGTTGAGCGCATGGAAGGAAATGCCGGCATACACGGAGCGTGAAAAGGCGGCACTGGCATGGGCGGAGGCGGTCAACAGCCACCGTGTGCCGGAGGAGGTGTTCGAGCGGGCGAAAAAGCACTTTTCCGAGGAAGAATTATTCGATCTGACGCTTGCCGTCGGGACCAGCGCCACATGGAACAAACTCAACATCGCCCTTTCGCCGGCGCAGCCCGGGTCGTACACGGTAGGTGAATTTGCTTAAACGTATATTTGAGCATGGAAGAGTTTCTTTTAATATTCCGCAGGGATGTCATCACCAGGGAGAATCAACCTTCGCCGGAGCAAATGCAAAAGCAGGTTAAGCAGTGGCAGGACTGGTTTGGCAAGCTGACCGCGGAGAACAAGCTTTCGCGTCCGCCGCAGCGATGGGATCGCGAGGGTAAAATTGTCAGGTCAGACAAGCACGTAGTCAATGGCCCCTATGCCGAGATCAAGGAATCCATCGGAGGAATGATCTTCGTGCGGGCGGCCGACTACAATGAAGCCGCTGAGATCGCGAAGACTTGTCCGGTACTGGAGGTCGGAGGCAATGTGGAGATCAGGAAGGCGGTCACGCCGGATCGTAATTGATATGAATCATCGTGGGCAGGACCTGATACCGAACCTGTTTCGCAACGAGTACCAGAAGATTGTGGCGGTACTTGTTCGCAGGTTCGGTATTGCCCACATTGAAACAGCCGAAGACATCGTCAGTGATACATTCCTTACCGCTACGGAATCCTGGAGTCACCAGGGTGTTCCGGAGAATCCCGTTGCATGGCTTTACGCGGTTGCGAAAAACAAAACCAGGAATTACGCGAAGCATCACGCCGTCTTTGAGCGGAAAGTGGTTCCGGAGTTGAAGGACGTTCCGCCAGTAACTGCGGATGATGAGATCGACCTGTCGCGCAAGAATATTTTGGACAGCCAGTTGGCCATGATCTTCGCCGTGTGCAACCCGGTCATTCCTGCGGAGGTGCAGATTGCGTTGGCGCTTAACGTGCTTTGCGGGTTTGGCGCCCAGGAGATCGCCGATGCATTCCTTACGAACAAGGAGGCAGTTTACAAGCGGATCAACCGCGGTAAGGAGAAATTGAAGGAACACGGCGTGAGCGTAGCACAGCCCTCCATTCATGAGATCAACGACCGGTTGGACACAGTCTTGACAACCATTTATCTCCTGTTTTCAGAGGGTTACTACTCCACCTCGCAGCATACCAATCTTCGCCGGGAGTTTTGCCTGGAAGCGATGCGTTTGAATTATTTGCTGATCCAGAACACGGCTACCAACAATCCGAAGGTCAATGCATTGATGGCGCTTATGTGTTTTCACGCTTCCCGGTTTGACGCGAGGGCGAATGATGATGGCGAAGCAATCTTGTACCATGAGCAGGATGAGCAGCGCTGGAACCAGGAGCTCATCCGGCGAGGAGAATATTTCCTGAACAATGCAGCCACGGGCGCGCAGCTATCCAAATATCATCTCGAAGCCGGGATCGCTTACTGGCATACGCAAAAAGCGGACACGCCGGAAAAGTGGCGGAGCATCATCGATCTTTATAATAGTTTATTGGCTACTGAATACTCGCCGATAGCAGCCTTGAACCGGGCATTCGCAATCTCGAAACTCCATGGGAAGCGTGCCGGAATCACCGAAGCAGAAAAGCTTGGACTTGACGACAATCAATTCTACCATTCGCTGCTTGGCAATTTATACACGGGGGCAGATGACGCGAAAGCCCTAATGCACTACGAAGAGGCATTGCGGTTAGCGAATTCGCCCGCCGACAAAGCCACCCTTCAAAAAACCATCCGATCGCTGAGAGAATGACATATACCTCCCTCTATTCCGGTCCCGTTGACGCTTCAGATCAAAAATGACCTACCTGTACATCGTTCGGATCAAGGCAGACCGCGCCGTGATCACCAGGAAACTCTTCATCATAACGAACCGCTAAGCGATGATAACAATCATTGGCTGCCGTGATGACCATCACGTAAGAAAACGGACGCGGCGGCCAGTTTTGTTGTTCTTGAACCAGGTAATAGTTTCAAAGTAATAATCATAATGAAGCGGAAGTGAAAAGGACGATTTATTTAGCCTTGCTATTGATTGGTTATTCATTGCGGGCGCAGGATTTAACTCAGCTAAGAGATCGGGATCAAATCCGGGAATATCTGAAGTTCGAGGATAAGGATTTATTGCCGTTCAGGGATCAGGACCGCATTCACCTGACCGAGATCACCTTGCTGGATGGTACAGTGGTCAATGCTGACGGCACCCATCGAACTGCTGATGGCGACCGGCTGCGTTTGCGCGACGGCGAATGCATGGACCTCGACGGAAACAAATATGCATCGGAGGAACAGTTCCGTCAACAACTTCAGTACAGACTACAGACAATGAACCAGCTGCATTTTGCTTTGCGCGATGGAAACGCGTTTCAGCAATATCAGAACCGGCTCATGGCCATGGCGGATCCATATTTCTCCTTCCAGAACCGGAAGGCTGTACAGGAATCAAAACCAGGTTCAGGTCCAGGTTGAGGGTCAATGGCGGCTGGAGAATGGCGCGATCATCACTCCAAACGGAAACTACCAGCTGAATGGCAAAAAGGAGCAATTGCGAAACGGAGAGTTTGTCGACCGCGAAGGTAACCGGTTTGAAAACCGCGACCGCTTCAGGGAAACAAGAGAGATCCGCGTTCGCGAGCAGAAGGAGATCCGGGCCCGCGAGATTCGGGAACGACGCCCTGAAACCAGGAGACGTACCAGCGAGTAA
>DASVOT010000775.1:0-4290 GCA_036383235.1 Chryseosolibacter sp. | reverse complement strand
GTCATTAAGGAAATCACAGACCAGTTCATGGCAGGAGAGTATCTGCTTGTCGCGCCCATGTTCGCCGGACAGGTTTCCCGAAAGGTGATCCTTCCCCCGGGCAGGTGGTACGATTTCTACACGGGCGAATTTGCCGGCGACGGCGAGGTGATCGAAGTCACCCCGGGCCTCGGCAAAATCCCGGTCTATGCGAAGGACGGGGCGATCATTCCGATGATGGATCCTCTGCTCCATGCCCCGGGTAAGGACGAAAAGTACAATCTCGAGATCAGGCATTATGGCACGCGCATCCTGCCTTTCCGGTTGTACGACGATGACGGAGTCTCTTTTGATTATGAAAAAGGCATGTATAGCTGGCGTGTCATCACCATTGTCGGAAAGAACGGCAAATGGAAGGGGACGATCTCCAAAAGTGAAAAAGGAAAGCCCGACCATCTCGGGAAGGTCAGCTGGAAGTTCATGTGAAATACTGACTAATGTTGAGGGTTGATTTGTCCGTTGCGGTCAAGAGGACCGTCGCGGAGCGATTGTCAATTGCGGAATGATCGGTGGCGATCTGCGGACCAGACGCCTCACTTCAGCGTATAGCGGGCAAGCTAAGGATAAATCACCTGCCAGCCGTCAGAAAATTCTTTTTACGGCTACCGCCGTCGCTAAAGAGTGTAACCACCGCTTTTGTGTGAAGTCAAACAGCCTAAATCTTTTCAAACTTCCGCGCAGTGATACCAGGCAGAACAATTGACGACACTCCATCTATGAGAAACCTGAAGCTACCGCAGCACCTCAGTGCGATCGGACCCGCCGCTTGATCCGGTCTTCGGCCCTCAAATCATTCCGGCACGGCTTTTTACGCGCATCGCCTAAAATACAGGCAAAGGTGATACAGACGAAAAACAACATGGTACCTTTCCTTGAGCTGAAACGATTATTGCACGAGCTAAAAGATCTGCGGCCCGATATCTTCTTCCGTTACCGGCTGATGGGAGAAATGTGGCAGCCGAATTATCTTCGCGTTCTTCAGTTGACCGATAAAGGCGCGGTCCTTGTAGACGAAACATCCCGGAAAGTTGTCCTCATCTCCGATCTGAGCAACGTCATGCAATTTGAAGTCGACCAGTCTTTCCGTCAATACGATGCCCATACACACTACACCGTTGAGCCCACGCTCGTTTACTGACGCTTGGCCTGCGGTGTTCACCCGACGCGTTAGCGGCCGCCGTTGAAGACATTCGGATTATTACCTCCGCCAACAGCAATGGCCGCTGAAGAGGGGAGGCCAGGCCAACGCGGATGACTAGTGGATGGCCCCGCTAACTTCAAGGCTCCTGGTAATCGTCTTGATCAGTTCAGTCAGCGCAAATGGTTTGGCGATGAAGTCGAAAGCGCCCGCGTCAAAAGCCTGCTTGCGGATATTTTCGTTCGCCGACATGACAATGATTGGGATGTCCTTGTAATTCGGTTTCGACCTGAGGTTACGGCATATTTCCAGACCGTCGACATCCGGGAGCCGCTGATCGATAAGGAACAGATCCGGCGGAACAAACTGGTTTTTGAGAATTTCTTTTCCATTCAGCATGACGTCGACGTCGAATCCCATTGTGCCCAGGTAAACATTCAGTGTGTTGAGAATTTCCGGATCATCTTCTATGATTAATATTTTCAGCGGCAACGTTTTCATAAATCTCCATCGCATTTAGCGGTCGTTATCGCATGTCTTTAACCACTCGCTGTCGAAGCAATTATCGTTCCCTGGTTTTGTCAGTTGGTGCGCGGAAGGTGACGTTGATGTATGGATCCAAAAAAACACCTGCAGAAGTTTTTGGAAACATGGCGCCGGCGTCGCGGTCTGTTAACCGGCCGTAGGAGTGACTCGGGCGGCAGCAAGCGACCAATCCGGCGAAGAACGAGTGCATATTAACGTTATGCCTACTGGTAGAAGTAGCCGAGGATTCCACCATACACCAGGTGTGCCAGCAACGTGGCGAGCGGAGTGCCCTTTCCGTAGTTCAGGGCAAGGAATCCCGGTGGCTCGAGCTGGCGGGTTGGTGTGGGCCCCTGGAAGGGACGTGCCATTCGGGGGTGGACGAAATTCAGAACCTGAAGGCCGACCGTCAGAACAACCGTGGCATGTACACAGCCGATCACCATGCCGAACCCCAGTGACCTCAGGCCCGAGCGTTCGAACGCGGCCGCGTAGATGAATGCAAAGATCCATCCCATCGCAAGGTGGATCAGGAATCCAGCCCACGGAGCCTTGTTCCTGTTGCCCGTGAGTAAAGTGCCGAGAAGAAACGGGAGGTCGATGCGCGTCAGTCCCAAATATTTTGAAGCGGTCATGATCGATGTAAGGATCAGGGTGGCGGCGAACCCCCACAGCAATAAGTCACCGGTATTCATATCGAAGGAGCTTTTGTTTTTTCAAGCGCCTCGCCTATCGAAATCGCCGCGTTGATCAAGCCGATGTGTGTGAATCCCTGCGGGTAGTTTCCCAGAAGCTCGTGGGTGTCGGGATCAATCTCCTCTGACAGAAGTCCGCACGGGCTGGCGCACTGAAGCATGGCCTCAAAAATGTCCCGCGCTTTTTCCACCTCACCCAACTTCGCGAGGTTTTCGGCAAGCCAATAGGTACAGACACCAAATGATCCCTCGTCGGCGTTTCCTCCGTCGTCGGAAGGATTGCGATACCGGTAGATCATATTGTTCTTCGACAGCTGCGACTGAATCACCTCAAGCGTTGATCGCATTCGCGGAGATGCCGGGTCGCAGTACCCGGTCAACGAGAGGGTCAGAAGGCTGGCGTCCACATCGCTTCCGCCGAATTCCCTCGTATACGACTTCAACTCGTTATTATAGCCGAACTCTTCTATCCGTCCGCGGATCTGCCTCGCCGTTTTTTTGAATTTTTCCAGTGGAATCTTCTGCCATTCAAAATTCTCGCACATATCGATGAGCCGTCCAAGTCCGATGCACGCCATCGCTTTCGAATGCGTGTGATGCAGCGGTGACGAACGGATCTCCCAAATCCCGTTATCTGGCTCATGCCATAGCCGGCAGATCACTTCTCCCAGTCCCGTGATGAATTGCCGCGCGTTGCGGTCAAAATTCTTTGTGAGGGGAGCATACGTAGCAATTGCATCAAGCACTTCGCCATACACGTCCAGCTGGAACTGGCGGTCCGCCATATTTCCGATCCTGACAGGCCTGGAATTCCTGTACCCGGGCATCCAGTCGAGGATTATTTCTTTTAACCTGGCATGGCCGAAAACGGAATACACCACCTGGAGCTTTGGCCGGGTTAACCGGGTTGCGTGCAGAATCCATTCCATATAGGCATGCGCCTCTTCTTCAAATCCGAGGCGGATGAGGACCCGCGTTGTGAAAGATGCGTCGCGCAGCCAGCAATACCGGTAGTCCCAGTTCATATCTTTGCCGATCTTTTCCGGCAAAGAAGTTGTGGGAGCTGCGATGATGGCGCCCGAGGGGGCATATGCAAGCAGTTTCAGAACAAGCGCGCTGCGTTTCACGTGCTCGCGATAAGGCCCGTCATAACTGCATTGAGCAATCCATGCACGCCAAAAAGCAATGGTGGTTTCCAGTCTCCTCAATGCTGTCTGGTTCAATTCGGGAATGATCGCCGGGCTTTGGGCTGAATAGCTGAAAGAAAAGAGGATGCGCTCGCCCTGCCTGACCTCAAATTCCGCAGCAGCAGTTTTGCCATTGCCTTCGATACGGATTTTATCCGGATGAAGGGTGCTGGTGAAAACGTAGATGTGCTCTTTCCAGGAAACGTGAATTCCCATCCGCTTACGATCGTTCAGTTCCGGGGCATATTTGCCGTAAAAAGGCCGCGGCGAAAATTCAAGCTTGAATTTGACCGTGCCTGAAACCCCTTCGAGCACACGCAGTATCTCATGGTCCGGAAAAAGAGCCTGCGCCTTTTTGGCTTCGCTCATGGCGATGAATGCGTCGAACAAACGGACTTCTCCCCCGGAAGTACGAAAATGGGTGCTTACTACATTTGTTCCATCTACGTATTCCTGGTGTGATTCATAATTTTCTGAGGGAGTGACCGAGAACCTTCCCCCTTTTACCGGATCGAGGAGCGCAGCGAAAATGGCTGGCGAGTCGAACTCCGGCAGGCAGCACCAATCGATGGAGCCGTGTCTTGAAGCGAGAGCGGCAGCGCGCGAATTACCGATCAGAGCATAATCAGACAGTGCCAGATGATTCATAAACCAGGTGCGGGCTAAAAACACATGCCGTCAATACGAGGACGAAGAGCGAGCTTTT
>DASVOT010000774.1:0-4303 GCA_036383235.1 Chryseosolibacter sp. | reverse complement strand
GATCCTTTGTCCTGTGCATGCGGTATTCGCCGGTCATCTCCTTGCTGTTCAGCCTGAAATAAAACCCGTCTTTCTTTTCCTTCGTGATCTGGTATTTGCCCAGTGCGTAGATCCACATCTGGCCGGCGCCGTATTGTCCTTTCGGAATTGACCCATCAAACTTCAGGTACTCCATCGGATGATCTTCCGTCTGCACCGCCATGCGCCGAATGCCCGGCCTCGGCGGCAAGCCTTTTGGCACCGCCCACGATTTCAGCACTCCCTCCTGCTCCAGCCTCAGATCGTAGTGCAGGTGCGATGCGTGATGGCGGTGGACCACAAAGTTATTATCGCCTCCTGGCAGCACGACGCCCGCAGGCTCCGGTGTTTTTTCGAAATCGCGCTTCTTTTTATAGGACTCCAGCTGCTCGGGCGTTTTGTGCTTCTTCGAAGGGGGAAGCTTTTTCGGACTGGCAACCTGCGTCTTCCGGTGTGTGTGTAACTCAACCGCCGAAGCGCCCATGCCCTCCCACGCATCGCCGTCTTGTAACACTTTGTCGACGGCCGTGTGAATGTTGTACTCGACGGGTTTTTTCACGCGCTCCAGCTCGGCCCACGTCAACGGCATGGACACTGGCGCGCCGATTCTTCCCCGGAGGCTGTAGGGAGACACGATGCTCTGACCGCTTCGGATCCGGTAAATGTCGACGAGGATTCTCCCCTTCCTCGACTCTTTTTTAATATGCAGCGTCGTGTCATTGGGAAAGCGGTCGACAAAAGGCCTTGCGATCTCCTGTGCGGCCTCGAAGACTTCGGCAAAATTCTGCCGCGCCGCCAGCGGACAGCAAATGTGAATCCCCTTGCCCCCGGTTGTTTTTACAAACGCCGTATAGCCGTAGCGCTCCACATGTTGCCGGAGGTCGTCCGCGATGGGCAACAGGTTGCTGAACGTATAGCCCTCGGGTGGATCGAGGTCGAAGACCATGTAGTCCGGTTTGTCGAAATGCGGACTGCGGCTGTGAAGCTGATGAATTTCGAGGCCCGCCAGGTTCGCCAGCCACACGAGAACCGCGGGCTCGGTCGCGACAATGTAATCCTTTTCGACCGTTCCCAGCGTTGCGAATTCCACCCAGTCCGGCGCCCACTCGGGCCTGTTCTTCTGGTAGAAACTCTCGCCGTGGATGCCATCGGGAAAGCGAATCATGGTCAGCGCCCGCCCCTTGATATGATTGAGGATCGTGGGCGCGATCTTCAGATAATAAGCAACCACCTCAGCCTTCACGATACCGTCTTCGGGAAACAGAACCTTATCAAGATTGGACAACTCCAGCTTGCGTTTCCCGACTTGCGTCCACTGTGTGTTCTTCTTCTTAGCCATGGGTTCTCATAACACCGTCGAAGCGCAATATACCACAAATCAGGCGCCCTCCCGCTCCGGCCAGGGCCGCCACAGTATCCGCCCGGCAGTCAACGCCGTTACTCCTGGTCGTGCAGCACGTCCGCCTTCTTCTTGTTGCTCAGGAATATCATACCGATAACAAAACAGATAGCCGCCACGATGATGGGATAATAGAGTCCCGCATAAGGATCGCCTTCGGGGTTCGATTCCGATTGCGTGGCCACATACAGGCTGGTTGCGATCAGCGGAGTAAGTCCTCCAAACACGCCGTTTCCAATATGGTAAGGCAGCGACATCGACGTGTAGCGGATACGGGTGGGAAACAATTCCACCAGGAACGCCGCAATCGGACCGTACACCATGGTCACAAAGACCACCTGGACAAAAACCAGGAATATCATGATCCAGAAATTCTTGTTGTTGAGTGTGACCTCATTTTTTGTCGTCACCACCGGCTCATTCTTTCCGGGACTGTAGGTATTGATAACGTTTTGAGCCAGGACGTTGCCGTCTGCAAATGTCTTTTCGGTCCTGACCGTCACGACTGAATCGCCTTTATGCGTGATCGATGTCAAGTTAGTCACGCTGGGCTCACCGATGACCACACTTTCCTTCACATCCGCCACCGCGTGCATCTGCTTGTAAATCGGGATGTACAGGATGACGGCCAGCAGCATGCCCGTCATCATGATATTCTTGCGGCCGATCCGGTCGGAAAGCGAGCCGAAGTAGACAAAGAGGGGCGTGCCGATCAGCAAGGCAATGGCGATGATATTCCAGGTCTGAATAGAGTTGACGTGCAGGGTCCGTTCAATGAAGGTCATGGCGTAGAACTGCCCCGTATACCAAACTACGCCCTGCCCTGCCGTTGCGCCAAACAACGCCAGCAACACCAGCCTGAGGTTGGCTTTCTTTCCAAAACTTTCCTTCCAGGGGTTTTTCGACAATTTCCCTTCGGACTTGATCTTTGCAAACAGCGGCGACTCCTGCATTCTCAACCGGATGTAGATCGAGATCGCAACAAGGAGCGCGGAAAGGATAAACGGGATTCGCCACCCCCAGTCATTAAATTCTTCGACGCCGACCCAGGTGCGGACGGTCAGGATGACGCCGATAGAAACAAATAGTCCGAGCGTTGCCGTGGTCTGGATGAAGCTCGTATAGTATCCTCTCCTGGCCGCCGGGGCATGCTCCGCGACGTACGTCGCCGCTCCGCCGTACTCCCCGCCCAGCGCAAGGCCCTGAAGCAATCGCAATAAAATAACGATCGCTGGCGCGGCGATGCCAAGGGTCTCATAACCCGGAATCAGACCGATGGCAAACGTCGATCCGCCCATAATGACCAGGGTCACGAGAAACGTATATTTCCTTCCAATGAGATCGCCCAGCCGACCGAAAAACAGCGCGCCAAAAGGCCTCACCACGAAACCGGCGCCAAAAGCACCCAGCGTCGCCAGGAACGCCGCGGTAGGATTGCCCGGCGGAAAAAAATGTTCTGAAATGATGACGGCAAGACTTCCGAAGATGTAAAAATCGTACCATTCAATGAGCGTTCCAACAGAGGATGCGGTAATGACACTCCATAACTTTCGCGTGTCGTGTGGTGTGATGACAGTAGTTTCTTCCATGTGGTTAGGTAATCTTCCAAGAAAGATAACCAGAAATCACAAACAGGCAAACAGGTTTTTTTCCGTCAGATTTTACTGCGCCGCCTGTCCAACGGTCAGAAAAAAATCTCCTGCGCCAGCCGGAATGTGTTGGCATGCGCCTCGATGATGTCCCTGAAATCCTCCGAGTAACCGCCGCCCATACTCGCCACCAAAGGGATCCTGTTTCGGTACGCGGTCTCTAAAACGATCCGGTCGCGCTGCCTGCATCCCTCCCGGCTAATGCGCAGCTTTCCCAACTTGTCGGTTGCCAGGATGTCGACACCGGATTGAAAGAAAATGAAGTCCGGTTCAAAGTGGTCGACCAGCCTTTTGAGATTGGTATCGAGCGTCTGGAGGTAATCGCGATCGCCCGTGAAGTCGGGGAGTGCAATATCGAGATCGGATTTTGCCTTCTGCAACGGATAATTGTTCGCGGCGTGCATGCTGAAGGTAAATACCCTTTGCTCGCAGGCGAAAATTTCCGCCGTGCCGTCCCCCTGGTGAACGTCCAGGTCTACGATCAGAATTCTGCGCGCGAGCGCTTCTTTCAGTAGGAAATTCGCCGCGATAGCGATATCGTTCAGCAGGCAAAATCCTCCGCCCCTGTCCTTGAACGCGTGGTGCGTGCCACCGGCAATGTTCATGGCAATCCCATGCCGGAGGGCATAGCGGGCGCATTCGAGGGTGCCGTTCATGATGAACAATTCGCGGCCCACAACCTCCTTGTTTAGCGGGAACCCCGTACGCCTGATCTCCACGGGTGAAAGAGAAAAAGTGAGAAGCTTATTGAAGTAGCCGGGGCTGTGAGTCAGCAACACATATGACTCATCTATCGGCGTCGGACGAAAAAAATTTCCCGCCGCTAACGTTCCCTCATGAAGCAGCTGCTGCGGCAAAACCTCATACTTGCTCATCGGAAACCTGTGATGCGGCGGCAGCGATAGCACATATTCGTCCGTCCATGCAACCCTGAGCATCTGAATTATTTCATTATCCCTTATACCTTATGCCCTTATACCCCTATACCCTATACCCTATACCTTATACCCGTATTCTCCGGGTAGCGCGGGTCGTTACCTAACCGCGCCCCCACAGACCCGTACGAGCGGCTTTCCCGCATACGGTTCCTCTGTCTGCGGCTTCGCTAAAAGATAGCTGTGATACACTTTCGGTCGCAAGAGGGGACACCAGACCTTAGTTCGCAGCCGATAGGCTTCCCATGTAAGACGCTTGCCTCCACAGCGGTTGATCCACTTGTAGAGCAGCTGATACACCT
>DASVOT010000773.1:0-11497 GCA_036383235.1 Chryseosolibacter sp. | reverse complement strand
TAAGGAGGGAAATCGGATCTACGGATCTACGGATATAAGGATATAAGGATATAAGGATATAAGGATATAAGGAAATACGGTCGGGTAGTCCACCTCCTTATAGCCTTATAACCGTATATCCTTATATATCCTTATAGCCGTATATCCATATAGCCGTATATCCATATATCCTCAGAGCCCGTGCTTCTCACCCATAGTCTTAATAAAACTGAACCCCTTCTCCGCCATATCCCACGGTTTGGAATATTCGCGCCAGACGTTGATCGCATTGGCGAAGTTGGGATCGTTGCGGGTGAACGCCTCAATGGTAAGCCATCCCTTGTATTTAATGGAAGCCAGAGCGGAAAAGGCATCATCCCACGGGATGTGTCCATCACCGGGCGTGCCGCGATCGTTCTCGCTGATGTGCACATGGACCAGCGCATGGCCTATGGTCCGGATCGCTTCCGATAACTTCTTTTCTTCGATGTTAGCATGGTGTGTGTCGAACATCGCTTTAACATTGGGATGGTTTGCTCTGCTGACAAGGTTTCGCAACTGTTCCATTGTATTGCATAAATAGCATTCGAAACGGTTAAGCGCTTCGACTGCCAGCACGATGTTTGCCTTTGCTGCGTAGTTGCCGGCAGCGTGAAGGACTTCGGCGCTCCAGGCAACTTCGCGGTCTTCGGGAGGCCGCCGGCTCGTGAAGGTGGCGAACGCCGAATGGAAGGGTCCGCAGATGATGCCCGCCCCAAGTGCATGCGCGCAATCGACGGCTTCCTTCAGGCGGTCGAGGGCCTTTCGCCGCACGGCAGGGGAATCGCTCACCGGGTTATCATCCGGACCGACACCCAGCACGCACGTCGCTTCCAGACCGGTTTTTTGCAGGTGATCTCCGAACTTCCGGTACACCGCCGGATCGCGTTCTTCCATGAAGCATTCGATACCGTCGTACCCAATCGCCTTTAACCGCTCGGTGATGCTTAGAAACGTATCCGGTATTCCTCCTGACCAGACGAGGAGATTAAATCCAATCTTGTTTTGCATGAGTAAATTTGGTTTTAACAGGGGAGGGTCCTCTATTTCATCCCCCTGTATGGAACTTTCATTTCGATCTTCCCTGCCCATGTATCGGGAACCGGTTTCTGCAGCGCCCAGTGTACTGCGTTGATGATCAGGCGTTGCACGGGTTCCACATCGAAATCTTCCGGGTGTCCCATCGTCGTCATGAACGTCCTGGCGCCCGAGGCGCTCGTCCACGTCCAGGCTACCGGATTTTCGATGGCTTCAGGCGTGTTGGGATTTACCGATTTTCCCATCAGCAGCCAGGTGGAACCTTTTGCCGGATAATCGGGCAGCACTTTATAAAGCCAGGATCGCACGTGAAAATTCTTATCGACACCCTTCAATACAGGATGTTCCGCGGCCGCTTCGATGACCGAGACATCGGTACTGCTCTCATGGCCATAGTGGGTGTGCCTGGCGGCGCCTCCCCATCCGGGAGGAGCGCCAAAGGCTCTTTCACCGAATGCGTTCCAGCTTCTCAGCGCGTGTCCCTCCGGATAATTAAACGCATGCGTTGAGGTGCGGAAGCCCATCACCGGCTTCCCCGACTTAAGGTACTCATCAATGTACGCGACCTGGTCGGCAGGCAGTCGCCGCCACCGGAGAAAAAAGATCGCCAGGTCCGCCTGCTTCAAGGCTTCAAGCCCCGGAATGTTTTCCTCCGCATTCTGGTCGGGAAAGGACTTCAGGACAACCGTGCGCATGCCGTAATTCTTTTCCAGTTCGGCAGCCAATAGCGGCATCGTTGTCTCGCTGCTGTATTCATGGTCGCCTGTCACGAACACCACCAGCGGTTTCCGCTCCTCCGCGGCAGACGGATTAGAAGGCGAATGACAACCGGTCAGAAACGCAGCCCCGATGACCAAAATTGCAAGTACGTTTTTCATGTATGTAAGAATAAGAGTGTGCATCGTTCTACCGGGCTCAGTCTTCAAGGGGATGCTCCTTCAGCAGTTCCGCGGGCGAATAGAAGCCCTCCTTGTGTTTCACAAGACTTCGCACTTCCTGAACCGCGTCCGGAGTGACGGCCGACGCCTTGTTGCCAAAAGAGTTGCGCACATACGTAAGTACAGCCGCGACCTCCTGGTTGTTCAGCATGCCCTCGAACGGTGTCATGGGCACCTGGCCGGGATAGGTCTTTCCTTTCACCTCGATAGGTCCTTGCATTCCCTTCAGCACCAACTTGATCAGCCTCACTTCGTTACCCAATGCCCAGGGGGAGTTGGCAAGAGGCGGAAAGCCAGACGCGGGCAAACCAAGGCCGCCGGGCTGATGGCAGGTAACACAAAATCCCTCGCGTTCGTAGATCTCCTTTCCCCTGATGTAAAGATCGCGGTCGGGCCCTATGAGGTCTGTCTGAACGGCGACGGCTTCCTTCTTCTTTTTAATAGACTGGTCGTTCAGGTGTGCGACGGCGGTTTCGTAGGCGTCCTTCATCCAGTCATCGAGTGGATGCTTTCCGGCCTCCAGCACAATGGGTAAACCTTTTTCTTTTCCCAGCCAGGATGCGGCCACCAGCGCCTCCAACCGGACCCGGCTGTTCTCGTCGGCCGCGGCCCGCATCAGTAGTTCTGCCTGGTCTTTAATCTGATCTCCTGCATAGCGCAGCACACGAACCCCGGCCGCGCGGGCGTGAAAGTCTCTGGCCTGAAGAACCTGGTGAAGGATGCTCTCATCGATGCGATCCAGTCCCCAACTGACCCACAGCGCCTCCACCAGATGATGCTCGTATCTTTCGTCCTCAATATTAAGCCTTGAAACCCAGGAATGCAGAGCGGGGAGTACTTCTTCCGGACTCCGCCCGCGCAGCTCGCGCCGGGTGCGATAGCGGGTGCGATACTCGGGCAATTTTAAATTATCGAGAAGCTCCTGAACGCTTGCCCCTGCGATCTTTGCCGGGGTTACCAGCGCCCGCGACGGATACGTGACCCTGTAAATCCTTCCGTGAACATGGTCGCGAAGGGGGTCGCGCGCGTTGTGCTGCATATGCCCGATCAGCACGTTGTGCCAGTCGACAATGAACAACGAACCATCGGGAGCGAATTCAAGGTCGACGGGCCGGAAATTTTTGTCCTCCGACTGCACCAGGTCCAGGCGGTGTTGGCTCTTGTACCCGGTGCCATCGTCCACCAGCGTATGTTGCTTTGTTCCCAGAAACCCGATGGTGTTGTTGATGAGAAAATCGCCCTGGACTTCGTCGGGGAAATGCCGGCTCGAAACAAATTCCAGCCCCGAAGTGGGCCGCACACGTTGTGCCTCCTCGACAAGATTCCGCGACTTGGGATTGGCGTCCGCATACCGGGGGAGCACCGAGCCGGGCATCATCCACCGCACGTCGGGGCTGGACGTCTCCGCGAAGAAATTCTGTCCCCAGTCGTCAAAAGCAATACCCCAGGGGTTGGGAATCGAAAGCTGCGCGGTGCGTTCAAGCTTGTGCTGTTGGGGACTGTACCGGTAGAAACCTCCGTTCGTGGCGCGAACCGGGCCGTACGGTGTCTCGACGTTTGTATGAAGAAAAACGCCCTCGCCCATATAGATCGCGCCTGACGGGTCCGTGGTGTACGCATGGTGAGCGTGATGTGTGTCGTGGTCGTCGAACCCGCTCAACAGGATCTCGCGTGTATCCGCCCGGTCGTCGCCGTCCGTATCCCGGAGGAGAACGAAATTCGTACCCTGTGAAAGATAAACACCTTCCGGTGCTAACTCGAAGCCTACTGGCAAATGCAGCCCGTCAGCAAAAGTGGTTTGCTTGTCCGCTTTCCCGTCGTTGTCTGTGTCTTCCAGGATGAGAAGTTTGTCGTTGGGTTTTGGATCGCCCGGCCGCCAATGCGGATAGGTCGGCATGGTCGCAACCCACAGGCGACCCTTGTTATCAAATGACAGCTGTACGGGATTGGCGAGGTCGGGAAATTCCCGTTCAGAGGCCCACATCTCGATCTTGTAACCCGGCGGGACCTTGAGCTTGCTGACCGCTTCATCACCATAGAGGTATTTCAGACTCCCGTTTTTCTCCGGATCATAATTCGTTTTTACGGGAGGAAGCGGACTTGTCTTTGCATCGGCAGCCGCAAGATCCATCTTTTCGCCTTTCGCGGCTTTCCAAATCGCCTCATCGCGAATGGCCGTCATTTCCCGGATCTTTTTCAGCTCGGCCGGATAGTTGTCGGGCCCGAAGGGGTTGTAGCGGCGACCATAGACGTGTACACCGTTGGGAATCTTGTAATCGTTGTGCCACATCCAGTTCTTTTCCATCACCGCGGCATGGACGAGGTCGCGCGGCGCGGAAGGATTTGCGGCAACCTTGCCAAAGACTTCGTTGGCCAGGAAACTGGAAAACTTCTGATACCCTGTGTCCGTCAGCTGGAGGCCGTCTATGGTCAGCGGTTCGCCGCTCTCATCGTACCAGCTCGCCGAGGGAGCAAACACGTCTACAAACAGCACGTGGTTTTGTTCAGCCACGCGCTTCATCGCCTCCGTGTACAGGGCAAGGTTGGCATTTTCTTTTTTTCCGTCAGGAAGATCGTGCTGCGCCGAAAGATCTTCGAAAGCGATGGGCGAGACAATGGCGAGCTGCGGCGCGGAGATACCATTATATTTCTGACTGAGGGTATATTTAATGAACGCGTCGAGTTCACCTTTGAAATTCTCCAGGCCTTCCTCTCCCCGGAAGGATTCATTGTATCCAAAAAAGGCAAGGATGATGTCCGCGCGCAGCCGGGTCAGCCATTGGTCGGGTGTTTCAAAATGCCCCTGGCTTCCTGAATTCTCTCCAAGCTCAGTCTGGAATTTCTCGGCCCCCGGAAAAGCCCAGGGTGAATTTCTTCCCGAGTGTGGCCGGAATCCGGGCGTATCGCCTCCGTCACACATGTTGCGGATAAAAAGAAGGCTATCCGGATAACGCACCTGCAGTTCCGTTTCGAAATGGCCGAAGTTCATCATCCTCGAGCCCAGGTTGTTTCCGATGAGAACAATATGCGATGACTTTGAGATCTTGAGCTTCGCGTTTTCCCCTGAAGAACACCGGGAAAAATACAACGCTGTAACGGCAAAAAAACTTATCCAAAACGTTTTCCGCAGGCTTGCTTTCACTTTCATTCTGACAGGTTTAGAAATGAATAATAGCGGTAATTGGCTTAAAAAACAAGGCGCAATCCATTCGTGCAGTCTTCAGTTGATGAGAATTTCATCAATGAGCAGCAATGCAGCCTTGTTCTTGTTCTTATGCCACGCGGGGATTTTCATCACGGGCTTTGCAATGATCTTCAGACAGGAAACCTGCTGACTGTCAAAGCTGGCGTCAAACAATTTGATGAACGGCTTCCGGTAGTTTGTCGGAAGCTGCGGACGGATTCGATGGATCAGCCGCAAATGGTCTTCGGTAGACCCGCCCCATACCTCGATGACTTCGGGAGGAAAAATAAAATTCTCGGTTTCAATGAGCGTATTCAGCGACACGGAGCTTACCCTTTTCGGTTTGTCAAATCGCACGAGCAATTCCATCGGGTTCTTAATAAAGCCAGCCCAGTTGTTCGCCCATGCGGGACTGTTCGCATTGAAGGAACCCAGTTGATGATCGAAAAATGTCTGCGCCCCGTTGGCGGTATGCACCCGGTTCAGCCTGCTTAACAGAATGGCGGTGTCAGGGCGGATCCCGCTTCGGTATACGTTGAGGACTGCGACGTCACTGCTGAGCCAGCCGGCCTTAAACGCTCTCGCTTTTATCTCCGTGCTTGCTTTCAAAAAATGCCGCTCCCCGGCCAGTTTCGAATGCGTGCTGTCGGGATCGCTGCCATCGGTGGTAAACCGGATGTTCACCCCCTTCACAGGATGAAACAGCTCCGGCGAAATGGAGTCGGTGAATACCGGTGAGATGTTCCTGAGCTTGGGAGGGTTGAGCTTTATCAGCGGCCTGCCGTCGGCCGCCATGCCACCTAAAACCGTCATGCTTCTGAATTCCGACTGCAGTCGTTCAATCTCGTCGGCAGACATAGCTGTGTTCCAGATGGCAAGGGTCTGCAGTTTTTTACACTGTGGGATAAGCCTGCGAACATCGCTGTAGTTCACGCTGGTTCCCGATAGCGATAGACTCTGCAATTCTTTCAACCGGGCGAGGGCCTGAATACCTTCGCCGGTCACGTTTGTGAAATTCAGGTTGAGCTTCCGCAGGTTTTCAAAACGCAGCAAGTATTTCAGGTCCTGGTCTCGCACAGGCATTTTTCCGAGATCGAGCCAGATGATCTGGCGTCTGACTTCATCCAGGTCGTCGAGCGTCTGCGGCGTATAAGAATCCTTATTGTAAATGTTGACGGTCAGCGCCGGCGAGTTCTCTGAAACCGGAGACACCACGCGGTAATTTGAATTCAGGCTTTGGAGGGTTTCCTGTTCCGCAGCCGGAAATGAAAAATTCTCTTCGCGATTCCCGCCTGCCGTCAATACGTTCATCGCCTGAAGCCGCAGGGTGTCTGACGGAGAGAGTCCGGTAACTTTCCCACTGAACCGTGGGCCGGATTTGATCCACGCCACCAGTAACTCCTCTTCGTCGTCCGTAAGCTGCGGTTTCCCGGAAGGGGGCATGTGCTTTCGCTCGTCCAACGGTAAGTGTATGCGTCTCATCAGCAGGCTGGAATCCGGCTTCCCGGCGACAAACAATTTGCCGCTCTTTCCTCCTTTCACGATCGACGCCGAATCCGTGAGCTTCAATTGTCCCTTCAGTTTTTCCGCGTTATGGCAGGAGACACACTTTTGTTCAAATACGGGCTTGACGACATGCTCAAAAATTTCCGCCTCTTCCAAAGGAACGGTCCGTTTCCCGGAGACCAGCACCGGCTTCCAGATAAAATTATCACCGTGCGTGATGGCGGCGCCAAAGTGCCCGGCCGCAACAAGGCAGAGGGTAACGGCGATCGCCCCGGCTTTTTGCCACATGCCCCGATACCATTTCGAATGGCGGAACGCATAAATAAAAGACGCGGTAAAGAACACGCTGGCGCCCCATAAGCGGTGCCAGGATAACATCGACTCACTGTAGCCCGCTTCCCGCGATAAAAAAATTCCCATGATGACCGTAATGCCGGAGAAGATGACCCCCGCCAGCATCAAGGCCGACCTGAACCGCAGATAAATCTCATTTGTATGGTCGTCCGCATTGAGGCGAAAAAACTCCATTGCCATCGACAGCAACAGGAGCACGATTGGAAAATGCAGGAGCATGGTGTGCATTCGTCCCACGGGCTGCAGCCAGTACGGGATCACCAGTCTGTTTTGGAACAAGAGCAGAAAGGCGATGAAAATATTCAACGCAAACAGGTAATTTCCGCTGCGGTCGTTTGGCTTTTCTTTCATGCATCCGCGTTATTCATAGGCATGTCTTGACAGCATCCGGGTTATCAGGCCAGAATGTCTTTTATCACTTTTCCGCCCACGTCCGTCAGGCGGTATCGCCGCCCGAGGTGTTTGTACACAAGTTTTTCATGGTCGAGTCCAAGTTGGTTCAGGATCGTGGCATGAAAATCATTGACGTGTACCGGATCTTTTGCAATGTTGTAACCAAATTCATCGGTCTCGCCATACACGATGCCGGGCCGTATTCCGCCGCCTGCCATCCAGATGCTGAAGCAGCGTGGATGATGGTCGCGGCCGTAATTGTCTTTCGTGAGTTTCCCCTGGCTGTAATTTGTCCTTCCGAATTCTCCACCCCATATCACCAGCGTCTCATCCAGCAAACCGCGTTGCTTCAGGTCGACAATGAGGGCGGCAGATGCCTGATCGACGTCTTTCGCCTGCCGCGCGATCTCGTAAGGAAGATCGCCGTGCTGGTCCCAGCCCTGGTGATACAGCTGAACAAACCGGACGCCGTTCTCGGAAAGCTTCCTGGCCAGCAAAACGTTTGCGGCAAATGTGCCCGGTATGAGGCAATCGGGTCCATACAGTTTGATGACCTCATCGGATTCTTTCGATACATCCATCACTTCCGGCACGGCGGTTTGCATCCGGTAGGCCATTTCATATTGCTGGATTTTCGTGTGGATCTCCGGGTCGCCAAATTGTTTAAAGGAAATTTCATTCATGGCGGAAACCCCATCCAGCATTCGCCTGCGCTTTTCGCGGTCCATCCCTTTGGGATCGTTAATGAACAAAACAGGATCTTCGCCGTTGCTGAACTGGACGCCCTGGTGAATCGAGTCCAGGAATCCATTGGACCAAAGCCTGGAATATACTCCCTGGCCGTTTCCGATTCCGCGGGAGAGCAGTACCGTGAAGGCCGGCAGGTTTTTGTTTTCGCTCCCCAGTCCGTAACTGAGCCAAGAACCCATAGACGGGCGGTTGCCCTGCTGAGCGCCCGTCTGTATAAATGTGAGCGCCGGATCGTGGTTGATCGCTTCCGTAAACATCGATCGGATGATACAGATATCGTCTACCACGCTTGCCGTGTAGGGAAAAAGGTCGCTGATCCATGCGCGGGATTCACCGTACTGCTTAAAATCGCAGAAGGATCCGGCCAGCGGAAAAGACTCCTGGTTCGCCGTCATGCCGGTGAGGCGTTGTCCTGCCCGCACGGAAGGGGGAAGCTCCTGTCCCATCATTTCCCTCAACTTCGGTTTGTAATCGAACGATTCCAATTGTGAAGGCGCGCCGTTCTGGAAAAGGTATATCACGCGCTTCGCCTTCGGGGCAAAATGCGGAAGACCGGGAACAGGCTCGCCGGCAGCATTGCCGTCACCCCGGAAAAGGTCAGGCATCAGCAGGGATCCGAGGGCCACGCTGCCAATACCCAGACTCAATCTTGACAGAAAGCGTCTCCTGTTAAAGCTCAGTCCGTATTCCAAAATTTCGTTTTCCATCTTACGTTTTGGTAATGGTCTCTTCCAGGTTATAGATCGTATCCACGAGGAGCATCATCGCCGCAAGCTTAACGCGATCGATTCCGGCAGGGAGGGGATACTCCCCAACGGCAAGCAGGTTGCTGGCGTCCTTCAGCGACAGGTTTGCCAACTCTTTTTCATAGTATCGCGAGAGGCGGTCAAACTCTTCGGGGAGGGGCTTGCGGCAGACGATCAACCTGAACGCCTTGACAATCTTTTCGCTGACCTCGCTGTCTTCCGCCAGGAGCTTCGCGGCCAGCACGCGCGAGGCTTCCAGCACCGTGGGGTCGTTCATGATCATGAGGGCCTGCAACGGGGTGTTTGTGCGCAACCTTTTTACCTCACACTGATCGCGGTTGCTCGCGTCGAAAATCCCCATCGTGGGAGGAGGCACCGTCCGCTTCACAAAAGTATAGAGACCACGGCGATAGAGATTTTCCCCGTGATCCTGCCTGTAGACAGAAAGGATGCCGCGCCCGGAGGTAGCACCCTCCCATAGCCCCTCCGGTTGATAGGGTTTTACGCTCGGCCCTCCGATTTTTTTTACGAGCAGTCCGCTGGATGCCAGCACGACATCGCGGATGAATTCCGCAGGTATCCGGTAACGCGAACCACGGGCCAGGAGGATATTCTCGGGATCGCGCCGAAACTTTTTCTCCGGTGCCGCGGCAGACTGCCTGTAAGTGGATGAGGTGACCATTTGCCTGACCAGGCGTTTGATGTCCCATCCGTGATCCGTGAAATCGACTGCCAGCCAGTCGAGAAGCGCGGGATGCGAAGGCAGTTCGCCCTGCATTCCAAAGTCGCCGGAAGTTTTTACAAGGCCCCGGCCAAAGATTTCCTGCCACATCTGATTGACAAAAACGCGTGCGGTGAGCGGATTCCTTTTATCAAACATCCACCGCGCCAGCCCCAGCCTGTTTTTTGGCCATGAGGGTTCGTAAGGTAAAATGGAGGCTGGGGTGCCCGGCTCCACGACTGTGCCGGGCGCATCGTATCCTCCCCGAATGAGAACGTGTGTTTTCCGCAACGTGTCGAGGTCACCCATCACCGAAACAATCAGCCGGTTGGTGTCAGGCTTGTTGACAAAATTCAGTATGCCTTTAATATCCTCGCCCGTGATCTCGATAAACGGTTTCTTTGCATAGGTCTCCGGGCCTCCCACCACCGACTCGATGCCAACTTCCTTAACGTTATTGAAGAAAGCATAGAGCTGATAATATTCTTTCTGCGAAAACGGATCATACTTGTGATCATGACACCGCGCGCACTCAATGGTGATGCCCAGCAAGCCCCTGCCCAGCAGGTCGGTACGGTCACTCACATACATCACCCTGTATTCCTCGTCAATGATGCCTCCTTCTTCGGTGATCTTGTGATTGCGGTTAAAACCCGTTGCAAGCACCTGTTCCTTTGTGGCACCCGGCATCAGATCGCCGGCGAGCTGCCAGGTGACGAACTGATCGTAGGGCATGTTCTCATTAAAAGCGTGAATGACCCAATCGCGCCAGGGCCATTGACTGCGGTAGCTGTCATCCTGGAAACCGTGTGAGTCCGCATAACGCGCGACATCCATCCAATGGACAGCCATTTTCTCGCCATAGGCTGGTTGCCGCAACAAGTTGTCTACAACCTTTTCATATGCATCCGAACTGGTGTCGCGGAGGAAACTTTCCATCATCTCCAGTGACGGAGGCAGGCCGTTAACATCCAGACAGACCCTTTTAAGCAAACGCTCTTTGTCCGCCTCTTCATTCGGCCGAATTCCCTCCTGCTCCACTCTGCGAAGGATAAAATTGTCGATCTCATTTCTTGGCCACGTCTTGTCAGTCACCTCCGGAACAGGCGGTTTCACGGGTGGCACGAATGCCCAGTGACGCTCGTACCTGGCGCCCTGTTCAATCCATTTCTGAATGAGCCTGATCTGATGGGCGGTTAATGACAGATTCGATTCCACCGGCGGCATCCTGAATGTCGAATCCTCAGAAGCGATGCGGAGAAACACCTCTGATTTCGAAAGATCGCCGGGTACGATCGCGTGTGCGGAAGGATTCTCCTTGAGGGCAGCGTAGGCGTTTTCGGCAAGATCGAGGCGCAGACCCGCCTGCCTTTTATTTCCATCCGGACCATGGCAGATAAAACATTTGTCTGAAAGGATGGGGCGGATATCAAAATTATAGCTGACGGAATCGGGGATCGCCGCTTCAGATTCAGCGCTTTCCATCCGCGTGTGGTCGCATGCCTGAAGGGCCGACAAAAAGAAACCAAATGCGAATATCCTGTAGAATGCTCTGATGCTCATAAGTGGATCGCCCTGGCCCGCCGCACATGCGAATGAACACGCCGGCAACCATCTTGTTTAGGTAATACGAGTCTTCAACGGAAAACTGCGGGGACCGCCTGATCAATTTACTAAAGTTGATCAAGTTACTAAATGTCCTTTATATCCACGACCTGCAGCCCACATTTGGTACGCGCCCCGGGGATCTATTTACTCAAGCCAACAATTCCAGTTCTGCAACGCCATCGCCGTCCGGCGTCGTATAGAACGGCCTCTTCTCGATTTCATAATTTGTTTCCGGCGGAAT
>DASVOT010000772.1:0-12424 GCA_036383235.1 Chryseosolibacter sp. | reverse complement strand
CTGGGAGTCAAGTATCTCACCCTGTACGCGTTTTCAACAGAAAACTGGTCCCGACCGAAGGAAGAGGTGGAAGGACTCATGGAACTGCTGGTGAACACGCTAAAAGCCGAGATTGGCACCCTCACGGAAAACCAGGTGAAGCTGAAAACCATCGGCGATACGTCACACCTGCCAGGAAATTGTCAGAAAAATCTGGAATGGGCCATCGATCAAACGAAGAACAACAGCGGCCTGACACTGATTCTTGCGCTCAGTTACAGCGGCCGGTGGGAGATCCTCCAAGCCGTCAAAAAAGCAGCGGCGGAAGTAAAGGAAGGAAAACTGGAGGTTTCCGCCATAAATGAGACGACTTTTGCGAACTATTTGCAGACTTCAGGCATCCCAGATCCGGAGCTGCTCATCAGGACCAGCGGTGAACTGCGCATAAGTAATTTTCTCCTCTGGCAGATTGCATACACCGAACTGTTTATCACGCCGACTCTTTGGCCGGATTTCAGGAAAGAGCATTTATATGAAGCTGTTTGGTCCTACCAGCAAAGAGAAAGAAGGTTTGGAAAAACAAGTGAACAACTGAATGCGGTAGTTAAATGAAAAAACTCTTGATAATGGCCATGCTCCTGTGCGTGGCTTTTGATTCCTGGTCACAGTTCAGAAGAGGTCGTGAACGCGACAATCAGCCAACTCAGGAGAGTACGTTAAACTATGCAAATCCCACTGAATATACGATAGCCGGAATCGAGGTCAGAGGTATCGAAATTCTCGACAAGAATGCCATGATCTCCATCTCAGGATTAAAAGTCGGAGATAAGATCAAGATCCCGGGCGATGCCATTTCGGGAGCCATCCGCAAGATTTGGAAATACGGGCTGGTGGGCGACGTAACCATCCAGGTCGACCGCATTGAAGGATCAAATGTTTATCTCGTTATTGAACTGGCGGAACGTTCAAGGTTAAACGCGTTCTATTTCGTCGGCATTGGCAAAACCCAGGAATCAGGATTGAAAGACGAACTGAATCTCATCCGCGGTAAAATTGTCAACGACGCGATGGTGCGCAATACAGAACTTGCGGTTAAAAAATACTTTGTCAAGAAGGGCTTTTTGAATACGCAGGTCAAGATCGTTCAGGAGCTCGATACCCTTAACGATGGCATTAAACTGCGGATCGAAGTCGACCCAAAATCAAAAGTCAAGATCAACAAGATCAATTTCGAAGGGAATGAGAACATCTCCGATGCCGCGCTCAAGAAAAGGATGAAGAAAACAAAGGAGTATCCTCGGTTTGTGCTGCACCGAACCATCCTCAAGACGCTATTCCAGCCGAAAAAATACCTGGGCGCCCCTTATGAAGTCAGCTGGGGGAATGTCAAGGAATTCATTAATGACAATGTGAAGCTGAACATATTTGCAAGCTCGAAATTCATCCGCAGCGAATACGATGAGGACAAACAGAAACTGATCAATTACTATAACAGCAAAGGCTACCGCGACGCCGAGATCATACAGGACACTGTTTACAAATTCAACGACCGCAGCATAAACGTGGACTTCAAAATCCATGAAGGTCCGAAATACTACTTCCGCAATATTCTCTGGACTGGCAACTATGTTTACACAAACCAGCAGTTAAGCGCGGTCCTGGGAATCAGCAAGGGAGATGTTTACAATAATGAATTGATCCAGAGGAAGGTTACTTTCAATCCAAAGGGCCTTGATATCAACGGTCTTTATATGGACGATGGATACCTGTTCTTCCGCGTAAACCCTGTCGAGGTGGCGGTTGCCGGCGACAGCATCGACGTTGAGATGAGGATATTCGAAGGTGAACAGGCTACCATCGATGAAGTGACCATCAGCGGAAATAACCGCACGAGCGACCACGTGATCCGCCGCGAGCTCATGACCATTCCGGGAGAGAAATTCAGGAGGTCGGATATCATCCGAACGCAACAAAGTCTCTCTCAGCTCGGATACTTTGCGCCTGAAAAAGTCAACCCGCAGCTACAACCGAATCAGGCTGAAGGCACCGTTGACATCGACTGGCAGGTGGAGGAGCAATCAAACGACCAGGTTGAACTCTCCGGCGGATGGGGCGGCTATTATGGTTTCGTGGGCACTCTTGGCCTGACCTTCAATAATTTCTCTCTGAGGAATATTCCCAATATCAAGAACTGGAAGCCGCTGCCTGTAGGCGACGGCCAGCGCCTGCAGCTGCGGGTCCAAGCCAACGGCCGACAGTACCAAAGCTACAGCTTCTCATTCACGGAGCCCTGGCTCGGCGGCAGAAAGCCGCATTCCCTCACCGTCAGTCTCAACAGCTCCGTCCAGCGCTCGCTTTACGGATTCGGTTACACGATACCCGATCCCACCAGCGACACGCCAACCCTGAAAGTCAACAGTGTTACGGTTGGCCTTGGCAGACGACTCGAATGGCCCGACAACTATTTCACCTTAACGAATTCCATTTCGGCGCTCAAGTACACGCTCAATAACTGGTACTCCGGCGGTCTGGGATTCCGGGACGGCGATGCCAACAGCATTACCTTCAATACAACCCTTTCCAGGCGGAGCGTGAACGAGATCATGTATCCTTCGCAGGGTTCGGAAGTTTCATTAAGCCTGACGTTAACGCCTCCTCACTCGCTGTGGAGAGACATCGATTACGCCACTGCTACAAACGCAGAGAAATTCAGCTGGATCGAATTCCACAAATGGATGTTTGATGCCAAGTATTACCTGCCACTCGACAACAAGAAGAAGCTGGTGGTGGAAGCGAAAGCGCACTTCGGCTTCATCGGTTCCTATACAGACAAGGCAGGCATCGGGCCGTTTGAGCGTTTCTTCCTGGGCGGAGATGGACTGGCCGGCGGTTTCAATTCCTTCCTCCTCGGCCAGGAGATTATCGGGCTGCGCGGATATGAAAACAACAAGGTGACACCTCCGCTCTATGATCGCTATGGCACCACCGGCATTGGCGATAATGTTCAGGGCGGAATCGTATATGACAAGTTAGGTCTTGAACTTCGCTACCCGGTCACCACGGGAAGCGCGGCTACCATTTACGGATTCGTATTTACCGAGGCAGGGAACAACTGGAATAATTATGAGGACTTTAATCCGTTTAAGCTGTATAAATCGGCCGGTTTTGGAGCCCGTATATTCATGCCCGCTTTCGGCTTGATAGGTCTCAACTGGGGGTATGGCTTTGACAAGCTGCCTTACGCCACAGACCGGAGCGGGTCTCATTTCCACTTCACTATCGGCCAGCAAATCAGATAGTTATGCGGCTTTATTTTATAACAGTTTTTTTTCTCATTTTCGGCCTGAATTTTGTCCATGCTCAGCGGTTCGGCTACATTGACACGGATTTCATCCTTAACAAGATGCCGGACTACAAGAAAGCGCAGGATGAGATCAGTCAGCTTGCTGAAGCCTGGCAAAAGGAAGTGCAGGACATGGACAGGGAGATCCAATCCATGTACAGCGCCCTTCAAGCCGAGCAGGTTCTGCTGACCGAAGAGCTGAAGAAAGAAAGGACGGAGGCTATTCAGAAAAAGGAAGCCGAGCTGAAAGAATATCAGAAAAAAGTCTTTGGCTTTGGCGGCCTTTACTTTCTCAAACAGCAGGAACTGGTAAAACCCATTCAGGATAAGGTCTGGGATGCAGTCGATAAAGTCGCGAAACAAAACAACCTCGCGATTGTGTTTGACAAGGCGGGAGAGCTGGTCATGATATACACCGATCCGAGATTCGATTACACGGACTTTGTGCTCGATGAATTAGGCCTCGGCGACCCCAACGATAAGATTAAAAACTAAAATTGAATAAACTCCAATGAGAAAACTTGTTTTACTATTGATGCTTGCGACCGGAATCATAACCACTCAGGCGCAGACCCCGACCACATCGAGCAAAATCGGCTTCGCGGACATTGATTATATCTTCAGCCAGATGCCCGAAGCAAAGCAGATAGATACAGAGTTGAAATCCACACAAACGCAGCTGAAGAATCAGATTGATTCTAAAACACAGGAGTTTCAGAAGAAACTGGCCGACTACCAGGCCAACATGAACACGATGCTGGATGCTGTCCGGCAAAATACCGAGCGCGAACTCACCCAACTCCAGGAAAATCTTCAGAAACTTCAGCAGGACGCACAGGCAACCATCCAGAACAAACAGGCCCAGCTGATGGAGCCCGTGTATAAAAAGGTCGGCAAGGCCATCGAAGAGGTTGCTAAGGAAAACGGATATACATTCATCCTGAACCAGCAGATAGGCGGATTGGATGTGATCCTCTACGGCGATGAGAAAAATGACGTTTCGGACCTTGTGCTGAAGAAATTAGGCGTGACTCCGAAACCTGCGACGGGAACAACCGGCCCACAGCCAAAACCATAAACATACTTTAATCAGTCAAGAGCCTTCCGCCGCCAGGAAGGCTTTTTTTTTACTCGCAAACCTGTATTAAGTTTCTATCCAGATGATATATCCACCGAAACTTCAGCCGGGGGACGCTGTTGGAATCGTCGCGCCCGCGAGAAAAATTACACCCGGCCAGGTCGAAGCGGCGCTGGAAACTCTGGTCGCCTGGGGTTTGATGCCTACGCTCGCAAAGAATATTTTTTCGTCCAAACATTCGTACCTGGCGGGTAGTGACGACGAGCGCCGCGAAGATTTCCAGAAGATGATCGATGACGAAAATGTCAAAGCCATCTTCTGCGCCCGCGGCGGATATGGCAGTACGCGCATCATCGAGGAACTTGATTTTTCCCCGCTTAAGAAGTCGCCGAAATGGATTATCGGCTTCAGCGATATCACCGCTTTCCACCTGAGGCTTGCGAGTATCGGGATTGCGAGCATACATGGTACTATGCCTATATTTTTTGATCAGCCGGAAGCTCGTGGATCCGTTCAAAGCATTCACGATATACTCTTCAAGGGTTCATGCCTGATCGAGGTCAACCCCGAGGATTCGAACCGGCCGGGTCGCGCCAGCGGGCAGGTAGTGGGAGGGAACCTTTCTTTGATTGTGGATGCACTGAACACAGCTTCCGAACCGGACACCCGGAACAAGATCCTGGTTGTAGAGGAAGTGGACGAGTTTCTTTACAAGCTCGACCGGATGTTTACCCAGCTTCGGCGGACGGGGAAACTGAAAGACCTGAGTGGCCTTGTAATCGGGCATATGACCGATCTAAAGAATTCGGACCTCGCTTTTGGCGAAACGGCTTCCGAGATCATTCTCCATGCCGTCCGGGACTACGATTACCCCGTCGCCTTTTCCTTTCCTTCCGGCCACAGGAATCCAAACCTGGCCTGGATCCACGGCGCCACAGCCGACCTGGACGTCTCGCTCAACAAAGCGAGCCTGTCATATCCGGATATCTATTCATCCGACAAATACACATCCGTTAAAGCATGAAACGAGTGCGGTCACAGACGAACCACTCGGCTGACCGCGCGTATCATTCAAAGTGTTGAGCACACAACAGCCGTAGTAGTGCCCGTGTCGTGAGGGCAAAGGCAATCGCAGCGGGTTTCTGCATGCTTTCTGCGGGATAAGTGAAGAAAAAATGCCGAAGCCATCGCCGGGGGCCCCAAGCGCTTTCTCCTGTCATTGATCATGGGCGGGGGTGACGGCGATCATCGTTATTCAGCCCCGGAATTTCAAACTTTCACATAGTCTCATAAGACCATTGTTTACTCTGGTTTAAAGGCACAATGAAATTTGCCCGGAATTCATCCCAAACATACATGGATGGAAAATCTCTGCGTTATGCTCAAATCCGAGGCAATGTTTTGGCATAGACATTGTTTCTTTATTGTTGAACTGAAGGGATAATGATATGAAGAATCTATTATTGGGAACACTGTTGGTAGTCATGTCTTATAGCGCCAATGCCTACATCTCCGGGATCGCCATTCAAACAGACAAAACATCTAACATGCAGGTTTACGTCAACGGAATCCTCTTTAACAAGGAGCCCGGAAATTTTGTGAGGATCAAAAGCAGACCCGGATTGTTTCACCTGAAAGTAAAAGTGCTGAACCCCTTTGACAATGTTTACTATGTGGTCCGGAAAGACGTCCGCGTAGAAAACGGATATGAATTCTTTTATAAGATGGTTTTTTCAAAGGGAAGGCGCCCCGAGATCCAGCTCATGAGAAGGTATCCTGTTTACAGCAGATACTTTTTGAATCCGATGCTTTATAATCAGCATCCGACCGCATAACGTTCAGGGCCTGCGCAGACGCGATCTTTTTGAACGGGCGATCATCACGACGATGAGAACGATGATTAATATGGCGAAGAAGTTTCCGCTGAAAAAGTGAAACGGCATTGCGTGATGGAAGCCGCCGCCCCCGAAGATCCATCCAAAGGCACCGAAGATCGCACCGAAAAGTGCTCCTATCGCTCCGAAGATGGCACCGAAGATTCCGCCGATCAATCCGAACAGGCCCCCGAGAATACTGCCCATTACGCCGAACATCCCTCCAACTATTGCTATCAAAACCGGAAAGAACAGTACACAAATAATGATGAGAAGAACGGTTGTTAAAGTTTTTGAATCCATTTCAGTTGGGTTGCGTCTGTTCTTTGCGGTCCAAAATGTATTCCAGGTTTGAAAACCGTGAATTCAACCCTAGAAACCCCTTTACATCGAAGCCTCATGTCCATTCATGAACACAGCCGTGTTCACTTTGTTAAAAGGGATATTGTCCCTTCCCGATTGCATGATCCGCGACCTTTCTTCTTGCAGTCTTCAGATTGTATGGATCTATCTTTGTAAAGCGTTTTAGCCCCAGCAGCATCAGGCGCAGCTCATCGCCTTCGGCAAAACTGCAAATCGCCTGCTTCCCGGCTGAACCGGCCTTTTCAAAAGCGTGATGGAGATAGATCATTGCCATCTCTTTTTCAACGGTGCATTGTCCTTCACCGCGGATGCGGATCAATTTTTCAACCCGCAGCAGCGTAGATTCCGCTACATAAATCTCGATCAGCATATCGGCCAGGTTCATGAGAATTTCCTGTTCATCCGAAAATTTGGCCATGAACTTTTGAACGGCAGCACCCGCGACCATCAGGCTGGCCTTCTTGAGGTTCTGCAGAGCCTTCTTTTCCTTGCTGAAGACGCCATCTTCTTCCGAGGCGCCGAAATCCGGTATCGACGTCAGTTCCTTTTGCACCGCCATTGCGGGGCCCATGAGATCAAGCTGACCCTTCATCGCGCGCTTCAGCAACATGTCGATGGTCAGCATGCGGTTGATTTCATTCGTGCCTTCGAAGATCCTGTTTATTCTTGCGTCGCGATAAGCACGGTCCATCGGACCTTCCGCGGAGAATCCCATGCCACCGTATATCTGAACCCCTTCATCCACTACGAAGTCAAGCACCTCGGAGCCGTGCACTTTCATGATGGCGCACTCAATGGCAAAATCCTCCAGCGATTTCAATTTCGCTTTGGCAGGGTCCACGCCTGAGGCGATGAGAGCGTTATACGCATCATCAATGTTCTGGCTCGCGCGGTAGCAGGCGGATTCGCTGGCAAAGGTACGGGTCGTCATCTCCGCGATCTTATGTTTGATGGCGGGGAAGTTTGCGATAACCGTCCCGAACTGCCTGCGCTCTTTTGCATAGTTCACCGCTGTCGAGATCGTTTTCTTGCTGCCCCCGACGGCGGCGACGGCGAGCTTGATGCGGCCGATATTCAAAATGTTCACCGCAATCTTAAAGCCATTCTCCCTCTCGGAGAGAAGGTTTTCCGCCGGCACTTTGCAGTCGTTGAAGAATATCTGCCGGGTCGACGAACCCTTGATCCCCATTTTATGCTCCTCCTCATTCATGGTGATCCCTCCAAAATTTTTCTCAACGATAAAAGCGCTGAGATTTTTGTCATTCTCAATTTTGGCGAAGACGATGAATACATCGGCGAAACCGCCGTTCGTGATCCACATTTTCTGACCGTTGATCAGATAGTGTTTGCCGTCCTTGGTAGGGACGGCCTTTGTCTTCCCACTGTTCGCGTCAGACCCGGAGTCGGGCTCCGTGAGACAGTATGCCGCCTTCCATTCCCCCGTGGCAAGCTTGGGCAGGTATTTTTTCTTTTGTTCCTCATTTCCATAATAAAGGATCGGCAACGTGCCGATGCCTGTGTGAGCGGAAAGAGCCACCGCTACTGAATGACCGGCCCCGATCACTTCGGCGACCAGCATCGTGGTGTTGAAGTCCATTCCGAAACCGCCGTATTCCGACGGCACGGATGTTCCCAGCAAGCCCAGCTCTCCGGCCTTGTCAAGCAGGGAAGGCATGAGCCCCGGATCTTTCATGGAATCAATCTCGTTCAGGCGCGGAAAGATCTCCTTATTCAGAAAATCCTTGCACTGCTGCTCGATCATTTTCTGTTCTTCAGAAAATTCTTCCGGAATAAATACCTCCTCTGCGGCGGTCTCGCGGATCAAAAATTCGCCGCCCTTGATCGCGTGTTTCTTTTTTACTGTCGTCGCCATGGCTATAATCTCATTTAATGCTAATTCAATAATTCATAAATACCGGCCACGCCCTGGCCTCCGCCCACGCATGCCGTCACCATTCCGTATTTCTTCTTTTGCCTTCGAAGCTCGTTAAATAACTGGACCGAAAGGCGGGCCCCTGAGGATCCTAACGGGTGGCCTACTGCAATTGCTCCGCCGTTCGGATTCAATTTTGCGGTGTCGATTCCCAACTCCCGAACCACCGCCAGTGACTGGGCCGCAAAGGCCTCGTTCAGCTCAATAATGTCAATATCCCCTAATTTCATTCCGGCAATCTTCAATGCTTTCGGGATGGCTGCCACCGGTCCGATACCCATAATGCGAGGATCAACCCCCGCGGCGGCATAGCTGATCATCCGTGCCACGGGTTGTAGGTTCAACTGTTTGACCATGCGCTCCGACATGACCGCCACAAATGCAGCTCCATCCGAAGTTTGGGAAGAATTTCCGGCGGTCACCGTGCCGCCGAGGGCAAAAGCAGGCTTCAGTTTTGCCAGGGCTTCAACCGTGGTGTCGGCGCGAATACCCTCATCCGTGTCCACCACGAATTCCCGGGTTTTCTTTTTGTTGTTTTCATCGACGTATATCTCGCGAACGGTAATGGGAACCGTTTCTTCCTTGAATTTTCCCGCCTTCACGGCAGCCGCCGCCTTCATATGGGAGTGGTAGGCAAACTCGTCCTGATCCTGCCGGGAGATCTTGTACTGCTTTGACACCTCCTCTGCCGTAAGGCCCATGCTTGTGTAATACGTTGGATTCTCCCTGGCAATGGCGTAGTTAAGAGCAGTCTTCCAGCCCATCACCGGAACCAGCGACATTGATTCAGCGCCTCCGGCGATGATACAATCCGCCTGGCGCGCGTGAATGCGGGCACAGGCGATCTGGATCGCCTCGATCCCCGAGCCGCAATACCGGTTGATCACCATGCCCGGAACTTCCTTGCCCAAAGCGAGCAGGGAGATCATCCTTCCGATCTGCATTCCTTGTTCCGCTTCCGGCACCGCGTTCCCCACGATGAGGTCATCCACCATTTCATTTTGTAAGCCCGGGATCGACTTCACCAGATGTTTGATGACATCCGAGGCGAGGTCATCCGGCCTCACAAACCTGAAACCGCCGCGTTTTGCTTTCCCCACGGCTGTCCTGTAGCCTGATACGATGTATGCGTCCATGTAATCAATTTTTCAATTCTCAATTTTTCAATTCTCAATCAATCACCCTTCAATTTGGTATTGATCGTTCCGCCTTTCCTCACGCGCGCCGAACCTTGCGTCTCACGGGAAGGACGCCGATATTTCTCCGGAAACCTTATCATATGGTTCAATAGCCTGCCGACCTCTTCCGCTCTGGTTTCCAGGTTGTCCCATATTTCCGGAGTGATATAAGAACACGCCCTGGCAAAATCCAGCCAGACTCTTGTTTCAGTATTTTCTCCATCAGCGTCGGTGGTTTTATTTACAAAATATCCTTCGTAATCCTTTTTCCGGTAAGCTTCACCGATGCAGGAGCAGACCGATCGTGACGAGCGCCGGATCTGGTCAGTCAGTGAGTACTTTTCTTCGTTTGGAAACGTTTTAGTGATCCGAAAGATTTCCATTGCAAGTGCAAAGGCCTTTTTATAAGCCGCGAGGTTTCTAAAGTTGTCAGCTGCCATAACGAGTGGGTTTTTTCTAGTTTTGTAATATTCTTGATACGCTACTAACAGAGGTTATTGGGTTGCATGTTCGAGGCCTGATTGGCAAATTGGCCAGATTGCTCAATTGCCAAATTCTAGTTCCGGAGCGCCTTCCCTCCCGTCAAAATTGACTGGATCCGTTCCAGCGTTTTCTTTTCACCGCATAGGGACACGAAAGCCTCCCTTTCCAGGTCAAGCAGGTATTGTTCGCTTACGTCCTGGGGAGCCGTCAGGTCGCCGCCGCACATGACGTTGGCAATCTTCACCGCGATTTTGGCATCATGCTCCGTAATGTAGTTGCCCATCCGCATGCCCTGGATCCCTGCCAGGAACAACGCCATGCCTGTCCGTCCCTGAACCCTTACATTCTTCGAGGGTTGAGGCATCGTATACCCGGCTTGCCACAATTGAAGCACGGCCTCTTTTCCATCCGATATCTGTCGGTCGCGATTGATGGAGATGCGATCCTGCGGCCGAAGGATATTCATCTCCCTTGCTTCTTCCGCTGAAAGAGCAACTTTTGCGGTGGCGATATTCATAAAAGTGTTCTGGAGCGCATTGAGCTCCACGTCGCCCTCCTGGAACCGGTCGCTTAACCGTTTGGTCAGCTCCTTCGTACCCCCGCCCGCGGGAATCAAGCCGACACCGACTTCCACGAGCCCGATGTACGTTTCCGCCGTTGCCTGCGCGATGTCGGCATGTAGTGTCATCTCGCATCCTCCACCCAGGGTCCTTCCCTGAGGACAGACTACCACCGGAACCGAAGAATATCGCAGCCGCATGGTGGAATTCTGAAAGGCGCGGACCATAAAATCGATCTCGTCGTAATCCTGCTCAATGGCGTACATGAAAACCAGGCCAAGATTTGCGCCCAATGAAAAGTCCGGCCCCTGATGCCCAACCACCAGACCCTTGAGATCCTTTTCAGCAAGATCGACCGCCTTGTTCAAGCCTTCGATCACGGAAGTCCCCAGCGTGTGACTCTTGCTGTGCCAGGAAAAGTTGATGACACCATCACCCAGATCGATCACTTCAGATTCCGCGTTCTTCCATACCACATTGTCAGAAAGGTTTTCAAGGATGATGAATGCATCCCTTCCCGGAATAGGCTTGTATGATTTGGATGGAATATCGTAATAGGTGCGTCTGCCCGACTCCACTCTATAAAAGGTCTTGTTGCCCGATCGGAGCATTTCATAAACCCATTGGTTGGGTTTATAGCCTGCCGCTTCCATCTCGGTAATGGTTTTCTCCACTCCGACGGCATCCCAGGTGTCAAACGGACCGATCTCCCATCCGAAGCCGGCGCAGATCGCATCATCAATCCGGAACAATTCGTCCGATATCTCGGGTATGCGGTTGCTGACATATTGAAACAAAGCATAAAACGAGTCGCGATAAAACTCTCCTGCTTTATCCTTTCCGGCAAGCAGCACCTTGAATCGCTGGCGGATGTCGTCGATGCCCCTGGTCGTTTCAAGCGTGGGAAACTTTGCCTTCGCCTTCGGCTTGTACTCCAGGGTTTTCAGATCCAGCGTCAGGATCTCGGTTTCACCTTTTGCGTTCTTCGTCTTTTTATAGAATCCCTGACCGGTCTTGTCGCCAAGCCACTTATTCTGTTCCAGCCTGGTGATGACTTCCGGCATCCTGAACATTTCGCGTCCCTCGTCATTTGGCAATCCGGCGTGAAGATTCTGCGCCACTTTTATCAGCGTATCCAGACCGACAACGTCGGAGGTGCGAAAAGTCGCCGATTTGGGTCTTCCGATAACCGGCCCTGTGAGTTTATCGATCTCATCGATGTTAAGATCGAGTTTCCTCATCGTATCGACGACTTTCATGATCGCATAGATGCCAACCCGGTTGGCGATAAAGGCTGGCGTATCCTTGCAGAGCACGGTTGTTTTCCCAAGGAACAGATCGCCGTAATGCATGAGGAAATCCACGACCTGCGGATCGGTCGTTGGCGTCGGAATGATTTCCAGCAGCCTCAGGTAGCGCGGCGGGTTGAAAAAGTGCGTCCCACAGAAGTTTTTTTGAAAATCTTCGCTGCGCCCTTCGGCCATGAGGTGGATCGGGATTCCAGACGTGTTAGAAGTAACAAGTGTGCCGGGTTTCCTGTACCTCTCCACCTCATCATAAATCTTCTTTTTGATGTCCAGGTTTTCGACGACCACCTCGATGGTCCAATCACAGTCTTTTATCCTTGACATGT
>DASVOT010000771.1:0-16747 GCA_036383235.1 Chryseosolibacter sp. | reverse complement strand
CATACTCCAAACGGAGTCCTTCCGTGGAATTGAGTTGGAACGTGAAGCGTAAAACTCAGACCTGCCTTTAAACTGAATAAACAGAGAAAACCGGGGAGTCGCGCATAGAAAATGCAATGCTTTCTCTTCTTATGTAGTCTTTGCGCCCTTGTGCCCCTGCCTGCCAAAGCAAGCCCGGCGCGCGCAGGCGGGTTTGCCCTAAACTATAATTACCCGGAAATTGCCCGGTGTTCCAGGAGTTGAAAATATGGGATGCGTTTCTACAATTGAACGGCTTCGGCAAGCTTATTGACGCCGTTCAACTCCTCATAGGCCTGGACGAGGCGGTTCTTGATGGAGATTTCACCTTCGCGGATCCACACGCGTCCGTCATAGTATTTTTTGTTGGGTGCATCGTCACCCGTGGGATTGCCAAGCTGCGACTGCAGGTATGCCTCGTTCTTTTTGTAATACTTGTGCACACCATCCCAGAATGCCCATTGAATGTCGGTGTCAATGTTCATCTTCACCACGCCGTAGCCGATGGCTTCCCTTATCTTTTCCGGCTCAGAGCCTGAACCGCCGTGGAAGACAAAATTCACCGGGTTCGGTTTTGTGTTGAACTTCCTTTGAATATACTCCTGTGAATTTCTCAGGATCGCCGGCTCCAGCTTGACATTGCCGGGTTTGTACACACCATGGACATTCCCGAAGGAGGCTGCGATGACAAAATTGCCGCTCACTTTCATCAGCTCTTCGTAGGCATACGAAACCTCCTCGGGCTGTGTATACAGTTTCGAGCTTTCGACACCCGTATTGTCGACACCGTCTTCTTCTCCGCCGGTCACGCCGAGTTCAAGCTCGAGATACATATCGAGCTTCGTCAGTTTCTCAAGATAGCGCTTGCAGGTCTCTATGTTTTCCTTCAGGGGCTCTTCTGACAGATCGATCATGTGGGAGGTAAACAGGGGTTTCCCGTTCTCCCTGAAAAATTTTTCACCTGCTGCGATCATGCCGTCCACCCACGGCAATAGTTTTTTCGCGGCATGGTCTGTATTGAGCAAAACAGGCACGCCGTAAAGCGGGCTTGCCTCGTGTATGTATTTGGCTGCAGCGACCGATCCGGCGATGGAGGCCTGCTGACCCACGTTTGAAACCGACTTGCCAACAAAGAACGCTCCGCCGCTGTTCGAGAACTGAATAATAATGGGAGAGTTTACTTCCTTCGCGGCTTCCAGCGAGGCATTGATGGTGCTGGTACTCGTGACATTCACGGCGGGTAAGGCATAGTGATTCGCTTTGGCGTCTTCGAATACCTTGCTTGCCTCCCGATAGCTCAAAACTTTTGACATAAGGAAATTCTTTGCGGTGGTTGATTTTCCGGCAAAAAAGCAACCCGTCAACCGGAATTCCTAATAATAATTTATAAAGTTGCCGGCCGGCAAAAGATTTCGTTTTCGGTTTCGATTGCAGTGACCGCACTGTGGCGGGAAGGAGCGCTTACTTCAACTTTTTCCAAACGTCGAAGAGCGCCCGGTCATCGCCTACGTTGCCAGGAAAGACGACATAGATGAGCCCCGGGAATTTACTCCCGTCATTCATTTTCCAGACGGGAACGCCGTCGATCACCGGTCCCAGTATGTGCGCGCACTCGGCGGAAAGCCCCTTCGTCGCAAGGTCGCTGGACGTAATGCCTCCCTTGGAAATGACAAAAGCCGGACGAATTTGAAGCTCCTTCATGATGCTCACCAAAAACGACGACACGGCGCTGTGAATCAGCAAGCTGCTCTCGGCATCCTTTCCTGTTTCCAGTCTGCGGCTTGTGTAGATGACGACATCTCTGCCCGACGCCAGCAGCTTGTCGGTCTGCCTTACAATCTCGTTCCGGTATAACGAGGTGTCCTTCGACCGCAGCAGCTCCGGCACCTCCACCTCAAGCCTGTGGTGTGTTCCCTGTTCAAGGAGGTGGTTGAGCTGACGCGTGGTCTTGGGAACATACGAGCCGACCAGAATGAGCGAGCCGTTCGCCGACTGCGTCTGTTCTTTCGCCGGCGTATAATTTTTCGCCGGGGCGATGCCGGCACGGAGGGAGACAAAACTGGCAGACGTGCGATAAATGAACGTTTGTCCTCTTTTCTCCGCCAGCAGCAACGCCATCACGAGTACTTCCAGGTCCCGGTAAGAACAAGCATTCGCGACGCACACGTCACCCGGCTGGCATGCAGACAGTCTTTCGGCTACCGCTTCCGGTCCCCGCAGCCGGATGTCTGTGAGTGAAATGGAAACAACCTCCGAAGACTTTATCCGTGCGTGCGTTTTCTCTTCGACCCATTCTTTCATATCCGAATGCGTGTAGCCGAAAACGGTATCTTTTGCGAAAGGCGTTTCGGCTACCGGGATCAGCTCATTCCCCTCCCGGATGTAATGGACATCCTCGATGGTGTAACGACCGCCCTCGATAAAGGCGGGGACGAGGACCGTGATGAATTTGCCGATCCCCAACGCGCGGCCTATTGCGTCTACCTCAGCGGGAAAGTGGCCTCTCAACGTGGAGTCGCTTCGGCTCACCACGGCGATTTGCCGCCCGGACCTGCCGACCGCGAGGGTGAGGTTGTGCCCGATCTCCTCCGCCGTCGCGATCGCATCGCGTTCCGACATGCTCCGCGAGTTGGTCAATACAAACAGGATGGACGGTTTTTTTCTTAGGTGCTCAGCAAGCAATGGCGTTTTCCAGGACGTCAGCACCACCGCGTCATGACAGGTTTGAGTCCCTGTCGGATCATCATCCAGCACGACCACGGTTTTTTCTGATTTCTCAAATTCCTCGCGGATGAGCGGGAGAAGTCCGCGTTCCCGCTCAGGGGGGAGGCGGGCCATCACATCATCTGAGGTTACGTGCATCCGGGTTGCCAGTTATTTTCAAATATACAGTTTCAATTGAAAGCGGGACATCGTAAATAAAACAAACATTCGGGTTGCCGCAAGCGATTGTCTTGCCACCGGATCGTTTTGTATTATATTTATAGGGTGCGAATAGCGAACCCTATGCAAATCATCATCACGGGCGGTGGCGGATTCATCGGCCAACGGCTGGCTTCCGCTCTTCTGAAGAGTAACCTTCAGTTTGACGAATTATTACTGGCGGATGTCGTGTTGCCCGCGGTTCCCCTGACAGATGGGCGAATCCACTGCAGGCAGGTGGACCTTTCGGAGCCGGGGGCCGCTGAAAACCTGATCACAAAAAGAACGGGCATTCTCTTTCACCTCGCCGCAGTGGTAAGCGGTCAGGCTGAAAAAGAATTCGACCTGGGCTGGCGTGTCAACCTGGACATCACCCGGCGGCTTCTCGAGGCCTGTCGTGAGAAGAAAACGGATACGCGGTTCGTGTTCGCCAGTTCTCTGGCCGTTTACGGAGGTAAACTGCCTGCTGTCGTAGATGACTTCACGGCTGTGACCCCGCAATCCTCCTATGGCACGCAAAAGGCCATTGGTGAGTTGATGGTCAACGATTATTCGCGCAAGGAATTTGTGGATGGCCGCGTCGTGCGCCTGCCCACGATCTGCATCCGCCCGGGCCGCCCGAATCAGGCCGCCTCGTCGTTTGTCAGCGGCATCATAAGAGAGCCGCTCAACGGCGAGCCCGCCATCTGCCCGGTGTCGCCACAACTCGGTCTCTGGCTGTCGAGCCCCGATACGGTCATACACAATCTCCTGCACGCGGCGGCCCTGGATGGCAACGCTTTCGGACACTGGCGAACCGTCAACCTACCCGGCATTGGTGTAACCGTGCAGCACATGCTCGACGCGCTGGAAAGACTCGCCGGAAAGGAAACCGTGGGGAGAATCCGGTTCGAGACCAACCCGGTCATTCACCGAATTGTCAGCAGCTGGCCTTCGGCAATTGACAATACGCGCGCCCTTCAGATGGGATTCAAAGCAGACAAAAACTTTGATGACTTCATCCGTCAATTTCAAACGTACGCTAAACACCAGGTGCGATGAACGGATTCTCGACGCCGGTCATCGGATTGTTTGTTGCCGTATTTGTCCTGATTTTCCTGGTTCTGCGCACAAAGGTGCATCCGTTGATCGCCATGATCCTGGCGGCTTGTATCGCGGGGGTGGCCGGGGGCATGACGCTGAACGCCACGGTAGACTCCATTACCCGTGGCTTCGGCACCACCCTCGGCTCGATCGGCATTGTCATTGGGCTGGGCGTGATGATGGGGCGGATCCTGGAAGTATCCGGCGCGGCGGAACAGATAGCCCGCTCGTTTGTCCACTGGCTGGGCCATCGCCGAGAGACGTGGGCGATGGCTTTGACGGGGTACTTTGTGAGCATCCCAATATTCGTTGATTCCGCATTCGTTATCCTGTTCCCGATCGTACGTGCGCTTGCGAAGAAAACCAACCGCTCCCTGTTGGCACTGGGGGTGGCGCTCGCGGGCGGTCTCGTCGTCACGCATACGCTCGTTCCTCCCACACCGGGACCGCTGGGCGCAGCCGGAATTTTCGGCGTCGATGTCGGCGCCATGATGCTGCTCGGAATGGCGCTGGCCATACCGCCCGTCATCGCCGTGGTGCTCTACGCGCAGTGGCTGGGCGGAAAATACCCGCACGTTCCGTGGGATCCGCTGGCGGTGCCATCCCCCATTGGCCGCGCGCGTGAAAGCGAGCAAGGCACCCGGCCCCCGCCGGCGATCGTGTTGTCGTGGCTGCCCATCGCTGTTCCCATTGCCCTGATCTTTGTGAAGGCGCTCGCTGCGCTCGTTCCGCACGGACAGACAGATAGCCATACAGTTGCGATGGCCCTGCTGCAGGTGGTTGCCTTTGCCGGCACGCCCGTCATCGCCCTTTCCGTGGGAACGCTGATCGCCGTCTATACGCTTGTGCCGTGGCTTGACAGGAAGGAAAGCAACGCGCGCATGGAAGAAGGCCTGCAGGCCGCAGGCATCATCCTGCTAGTCACAGGCGCCGGCGGCGCGCTGGGAGCGGTGGTGCGCGACAGCGGCGCCGGCACAGCCCTCGCCCGGCAGATCCGCGACCTTCCCGTCTCCCCGGTGATGCTGCCATTTTTCGTTGCCACCGCCGTACGCCTCATCCAGGGTTCAGGAACGGTGGCCTGTATCACCGCCGCGTCCATCACCGCGCCCGTTCTGGCGGTCATTCCCGAAGTGAATATGCTGATGGCCGCGCAGTCGGCCGTCGCCGGCGCCCTGTGCTTCAGCTACTTCAACGACAGCCTGTTCTGGGTTGTCAACCGGATGATGGGCCTTACCGACATCCGGCAACAGATCTTCGCGTGGTCGTTGCCCACCACACTCGCCTGGGGAGTCGCCGGAACCGGCGTCGCCGTGCTGAACCTCGCCTTCGGCTCTGGCGGTAGCCTCGTGGATCCTGTCGTTCCCATCATCGTGGTCATCACCATCGTTGTTGCTATACGCTATAAGCCGAAAAAGGCCGGCGCGGCCTGAGCCGGTAAGGCCGGGAGTCATTCGAGGCAGTAGAGGGTTCCATCGTTGGATGCGAAAAGAATTTTCCGTCCCAGCAGAACCGGTTGAGAAAAAACCGCTCGCAGTTGCGCATACATTTTCAGCATCGCGCTGCCATTCGGAATAAGCGCTCCGATGTTGGCGACAAACAACCGGTCGTCTTCCTGAAAGTACTTTCGCGCATACATCTTATATCCATCCGTGCGGAATGTCCATTCGATGCCGCCGGTCCTGAGATCCACAACTGCTTTCGCCGGGCAAGGAAATGCTCACCTCCGGACAATGCTGACCGGAGGCGTGCATCCTTGCGGGCTGTTCTGAAATTTTTTCCCGTTCAGTGAATAACCTTTTCGTCTGAGAGCCAGAGTTCCGTCAGCTCCATCGGGAACTGGTCTATCATGTGTTGAACTTCGCCGGTGGCGATATGTCTTTTTACCACGTTAAGCACGGCCTTTGCGTGACCTTTGGCGGTCTCGTCATCGCCAAAATCCCTTCCGGCGGAGCGATCGCTTTTGGCGCGAAGGCATTCCAGGAACTCATTCATGGTCCTGATCCGTTCCCGGGGCTTCAGCTTCCAGCCGTCGACATAAACCGCCTTCACCGGCATGGGGAGCTGCGAAATGAAATGCAGGGATTCTTCAGGACTCAAGATGTCGCGCATCGTCTGAAACAGCGCTTTCATCACCCGGTATGCGTGGTCGGTGTCTTCAGGAGTGCCTAACTCCATGGCTACTTCTTTGACAAATCTGTTTCCTTCGGGTGCATAGTCTTCGAATTTCATAAAAGTACGTTTTGCGTTTCGTCGCTTGACTCTATTCGCCGGCGTTTCCCATTTCACTTCCGGAGAATCGGGTAACGCCGTTGTTCCCCGACGCTGCCATCGCAATGTCAGAGTCAACCCGCGGCGGCCTCGGTGCACGGCGGGCTTTCGGCCGTCGGGTCGAAAAATCCGGTACCCGTATCACCAGACCGTAAAAGAAATTCTTTTGGGTAATAACATCCTTAAATCGAGGAACCGCTTCCGGGGCGGAGCCGTGGCTGCCCCGTCCAGGCGGCCGGAAACGTCATCGCCGCAGGTCATTCACATCGCGGTGGCGTTGCGGAGCAGGGGTGTGCCCGGAGCAGTTTTTCAGCAGCGACAAAAACAGAAACAGTAAAATGAAAGCCAGCAGTAGCGCCAGCTGTGCCTTGAACCTGACATGGGGTGTGTTTTTTTTCCGCATTCGAAGAAAACCTGGCTCAACAACAGTCTAAGGGAATACTCCATCGCCCCTCGAACCCATGTAACCTCCCCACACCACATCGCCTCTCATGCGCACGGGCGTGGCGATGCGCCTTACTCTCATACCCAGGAAACTCAGGAGATAGGAATGATGGAAGTACTGGCAGTGAATGACATCGAGGTAGCCGTCGTCGTCAAGGTCGCCGATCCAGGGCGTCGAGAAAATATTCTTGAACCCTTGTTGCTGATCAATGGTCTGGACCTTGTTGTTTGCGAAATCAATAGCGACCAGCTTGTTCTCTAATACCGTAGGCGATTGCCCGCTGAAGCCAAGGGCGCAGTCATACTGGTTGATGCTGATGATGGCTTCGTCTTTTCCATCGTGGTTCAGGTCGTAGACCACAGGCGACGAAAAACCGGTGCATCCCATTGAATCGGTGTAGGCAACCGACCCGTCCCTGCCATCCAGCATGATCTGGAGGGAGCCGGTGCTGTTGGGCCACTGACCTTTGCTCACAAAAGTGAAAAAATCGGGAACGCGATCATCCGTGAAGTATCCCGCCGCGAAACTGTTACTGGATTCGGTTCCGGGAATCGTTTTTTTCCAGAGCAGCTTATCATTTTTTCCGTCAATGGCGTAGACCGTGCTCTCGTGAGATATGACCACGACGTCCAGGTAACCGTCTTCCGTAATATCGGCGACGGTCGGCGGTGCAATGAATCCATGTCCCTGTTCGGAAGCAATGACTGTCGCATTGGACAATTTTCCCGCAACGAGATCCGAAAGGCGGGCCCTGTACAAGTGGCCCCCAATGGTCTCTCCGCCGCTGCCGAACACAATCGTATAGGCATCATCGTCTTTTTGCCGGAAGCAGAGGGGTGACATGTACGATTCCTTTCCATCCGGCATGGTGTCGGCGGCCAGTACATGTCCCGACCGGCTGTCGAAGAGCATCAGCACCCCGGGGTAGCGTTCCACTTCCGAGTAAGGGCCAGCCTTCGAATTTCCGCCGTTGGACGTCAGAAGATCGTCGAAGCCGTCGTGGTTCTGATCGGGAACCAGGATGGCATTGTTGAAATTGAACCGCGCAAATTTGAGAACGGGATCGTGCTCGTACTGGTATTGGTATTCCCAAATCACTTTCCCGGTTCGTCCGTTCAACGCTTTAAAATGTGGCGAGCGCCCGCCGATGAATACGTCAGCCACGCCGTCGCCGGTAACATCGTAAAAGGTAGCGGAGCCATATACCTGATCGTCGGACTCCGCCTGCCACAAGGTCTTGCCCGTCTTCCCGTCGAGGGCGAGAACGCCCTGGCTACTGTGCTGCTCCTCGTTTTCGCCGGCGCCCAGGACGATATCGAGCACGCCATCCTCGTTCAAATCCACCGTGCGCGGCGAAGATTCCGAACCGATCCTGGGAAAATTGGCCTCCCAGATGACCTCGCTCTTGGTGCGACGGGTACAAACGGCGCAGGAAAATAAAATGACAGCGCTGATCAGGTACCGGATAACATGCCGGCGGGGTGTAATTTTCATCTGGTCGCCTTGAGATTCCTTCTTTAACGGGTCCTGGAGTTCTTCTTTTTCGTTGTCGCGGGTTTCACATCCTTCGCAGCATCGGGTATCGCCTGAAGAATATAGGCCATATCAGGTCCCGTATAGTTTGCATGTGATCCGGTGGTGTGAAGATACGGCAGGCTGATGGTGGCCGTGCCATCGGAAACTTCGATGTCTTTTTCGTCAATAAATTCCCCGCGCCACGTGTGGTACAGTCTTAGCCTGTACTTTCCATTTTTCAGCGAGGATAAGGCGATGGGCTCGCCTGCCACATCCGTCGCCGGATTGACCACCCATCCGAACACCATTTCGTTGCTCTTCATCCCGAAGCCATCGCCGCCTCCCGGAAGTTTGGTCCTGAAAGGGATGAGTCCCGACAATTTTGCAAAGGGTATCGCGTCTGTAAATTTCCTGAAGTTAAGCATCTGGGAGGTGACGACATTGTCGTGCAACCCGCCCTGGCCTGTGAACGCCCACCAGAAGGGACTCATCGCCGTGCCCGACGCAAGCGTGACCCACAACGCGTTGTGGTACATCGCCAGGTAACCCGGCATGCCCGGTTCGAAATAGGTATGGTCCCAACCGGTCTCTCCGATGATGGCGGGTTTCTCGTAACCGCTCCAGAGTCTCGCGATCTGCGCGGAATAATTGTTGTAACTGTGCGTGAGCGGATGAATTTCCGCGGAGTCGAGCGATGCGCTCTTCGTGATCGGATACCCCTGCGCTTCATAGATCTCGCGGCCGGCGAGGTCAAAGGTCTGGTACCCTTCATGCCAGAACTCTTTCAACCCTCCGCTTCGCGTGCCTGTAGTCAGGTGGTTATAGGGGTCGTGCTGTTTGAAATAGTCGTGCACCTTTTTGCCCCATCCCGCAGCGGCCAGACTGTCGCCGGAAACCCAGCCATCCGTGCCGTTCACTTCGTCGACCACGAACCAGATCGCCAGTGCCCTGCTGTATCCCCATCGCGCAATAAAATAGCGGTATAACTTTTCCTGCAACTTCCAGGCGGGCTCGCTGCGATAGAAATCCTTCGCCGCCGTGATCTTGCTGTAAGGATTCGTGTACCACCTTACGTTTCCGCCTCCCCATACCGTCTCCGATAGAAAAGCATGAAACCATAAGTTGAGGCTCAGCAGCATATCGCGTTCCTCGCACCAGGAAAGCACCTGATCGAGTCGCCCGCATAGGTTCTGATCATACCGTCCAAGTCCCGATGCGTACGTTTCGAGGGGCGTGATAAACGTGCCGATGAAGTTAACACCGAGCGATTTGAGGTGGTCCAGGTTTTCGGTCGTGATCCGCCCGCTGTTATACCCCGCGTATCCGTCGTTGTACCAGAGGCCTACTCCATAATAAGAGGAGCCGTCGGCGTACTGGAGATAACGTTTGTTCGACGCTATGCGCAGGGGTCCTTTTTTGCCGGAAGGAATGACCGTGAATGATTTTTTCCCGCTGGCTACTTCTCCGCTTTGATCGCGCACGTTCACGACGTACGTCCACTGGCCTTTCTCATCCGGAGAGAACCGAACCTTCCAGAGAGATCCGAAGCTGTAATCGTAAAAACCGTCGATGTTCCAGTTTTTGCCGGAAGGGGAAGTGAAGGTAGCGCCGATGTCGATCTCCTCCGGATCGAATGGATTATAAAACCCGGCTTTGATATTGAGGGAAACCTCAAATTTCTCATACAGGCCAACCGAATCCTGCACCTGCCGGACGTTGACGATCTCCGGCGGCATGGCGCCATCACTGCTCCACGCTGAAAAAACCAGGCAGACCATGAGGGTGTGTTTCAGGGATTTCATGCTATTATAAATTTAAGATCACGCATTTTCTGTTTTCGTCCCCTCAGCGGGGAGCCTGGATCGCTGACGGCTGAATATACACCCCGTTGTAATGACTTCCCATGTAGGATCCCCAGTGTATTTCGCCCGTTATCGGAATTTTCGTCGCAATCCGGTGCATCTGCATACCATCGAAGGTATAGGTTTTTTGCGGGTTGGTGCCATGACAATAGACAATATCCAAAAAATTATCGTGGTCCAGATCCCCGATCCAGGGGGTGGAGGAGATGTTGCTTCCCTTGATGGGATCTGAAAACTGGTTCAGCTCGTTGTCAGTGAAGTCAAGCGTGGCGATAATGTTATAAAGGGCTCCGGAATTCCGCTCGTCGAAAATCCTCACGTTCACGCTCAGCAGCGCTTCATCCCTTCCGTTGCCATCCAGGTCAGCCACAACAGGCGTGCTCGTCTGATAAAAACCCAGCGAGTCGACCCAGGCGACTTTTCCGGTGGCGCCATCCACCAGGATCTGCTTGCAGAATTCCAGCTTCGGCCAAATGCCGATGGCGTAAGAGACGAAAAAATCGGGTACGCTATCCGCATTGAAATACCCGGGGGCGATGGAACTGTAGGCCTCCGTATTCTGCACTTTCACGGACCACAGCGGTTCGTAGGTCCTGCCATTGAAGGCGCTGAGTTTTCCTTCTACCGCGTTGGCGATTATGTCCGGATACGAATCGCCTGAAACATCCACCCAGGCTGCCGGACCGATGTAGCCCTTCGATGGACTGCTGTCCAGCAGGTGCGCGTGGGTCAGATCTCCATTCAGAATGTCGGAAACATTGGCGACGTACAAGCTGCCTCCCACCGTCTCACCGCCGGTTCCAAAGATTACCTGGTAATCGCTTGCGTCGGGAAGGGGATAGGCGGAAACTGACATATAAGTCTCTTTGCCATCTGGCATCGCAGCCTTGGCAAGCAACGTCCCGGTCCTGGAGCTGATCAGCACCAGGTTGCCGGGACGCCGGTCCTTCGTTTCATATGGCGCTGCCAGCACATTGCCTCCGTTCGAGATGATGATGTCGGGTAGCCCGTCGTGGTCCAGGTCGCCGACAAACTGAGGATTGTAAAAGTTAAACCACTTTTGCTTTCCTTTCTTCCGGTCGAACTTCCAGATCACTTCGCCGTTCTTTCCGTTCAGCGCGAACAGGGACGCGGACCTTCCGCCGATGAATACGTCATCCACCTGATCGCCGTTGATATCCATGAAGGAAGCGGAGCCGAAGATCTGGTCGTCGGCGCGCACGTGCCAGAGCATCTTTCCCGTAAGACCATCGAGGGCAATCACCGCAGAGTCGCATTTGTGAAATTCCGCGCGGCCCGCTCCGAAGACAATATCCCCCGTTCCGTCACCATTGAGGTCGGCGACCCTCGGCGAGGAAAACGTGCTGAAGCCGTCGAACCTTACGGACCACGAACGTTGCGCTTTCACGAATGGGACAACATTCAGCGTTATGGCCAACGTCAATAGCCCCGCTTTAGGAATAAAAGCGTTCAAACCAAACCTGGAATCTTTCAGAATCAAAACGGGCTCAACGTGGGCGCGCATGTGTATTGCCGCTTCCTGAGTACACAGGGCAGACACCCATGAAGATAGCGTTAATATGCAGCCGCCGCAAGTTGAATTCCGGTTTCATCCCGCTCGTCAAATTAACGGTCACTTTTTGGAGGATATAATCCTTATTTCTAACTTTAGTTTTGCACCTTAAAATCGTTCGCAACTGTGTACTTCAAGAAGACGGCCTCCGGCATCTGCTTGTGGGTTTTGATCGTTCACGTGGCATTCTCGCAGGAAACTCCCCTGTTTGAAGCGCAGGCGCCCTCCAAGACGGGAATCCGTTTCAAGAACACCCTGACAGAAACCCCAAAGTGGAATGTGCTTACCTATGAGTACTTCTACAATGGCGGAGGCGTCGCCATCGGAGACATCAACAATGATGGCCTCGACGATATCTACTTCACCGGCAACATGAAACCGAATGCCCTTTACCTCAACCAGGGCAACTTTGGATTCAAAGACATTTCCGAATCGGCCGGCGTTAGCTGCGAGCAACCGTGGAAAACCGGTGTCACCATGGCGGACGTCAACCACGACGGATTCCTCGACATTTATGTCTGCTACTCCGGCAAGGGTGATCCGGATAAACGAAGAAACAAACTCTTTATTAACAACGGCAATCTTACGTTCACAGACCAGGCTGCCGCGTATGGCCTCGACGACACCGGTTACAGCACGCACGCCTCCTTCTTCGACTTTGACCGAGACGGCGACCTCGACATGTACCTGCTCAACCACAATGTCGTCGTCATTCGCGAATTCGAGTTTGCAAAGGCAAAAAAAACCCGCGACCCCTTTGCCGGCGATAAATTGTTCCGCAACGACAATGGACACTTCGTCGATGTCAGCGAGCAGGCTGGTATCAAGGGAAATCCGCTGGGCTTCGGACTGGGTGTGACGGTTGCCGATATCAACAGGGACGGCTGGCCCGACATCTATGTTTCCAACGACTACATCGAGCCGGATTATGTGTACATCAACAACGGCGACGGCACCTTCACCGACCGCATGACCGACTACATGCAACACATCTCGTATTTTTCCATGGGATGCGATGTGAGCGATATCAACAATGACGCGCTCCCCGATATTTTTACCCTTGACATGCTGCCGGAAGACAACGAAAGGCAGAAATTGCTGTATGGCCCCGACAACTACGAGGAGTACGCGCTCATGGTGTTGAATGGATTCTATTTTCAAAACATGCGCAACATGCTCCACCTCAACAACGGCGACGGTACCTACAGCGAGATCGGTCAGCTCGCGGGCGTATCGGGCACCGACTGGAGCTGGGCGCCTTTGTTTGCCGATTATGACAACGATGGGCTGAAAGACCTGTTCATCACGAACGGCTATTACCGCGATTACACCAACCGCGACTTTTTGAAATACAAGGGTGATTATTATTTCGAAAAAGGAAAGGCAAAGGAGAAGGCCGACACGTTTTACCTGGTCAATACCATGACTTCGACCCCGGTGCACAATTATATCTTCCGGAATAAGGGTGACCTCACCTTCGACGATAAGTCCCTCGAATGGGGATTTCGCGAGAAGAATTTTTCCAGCGGGGCGGCGTACGCAGACCTGGATAACGATGGCGACCTCGATCTGGTGATCAACAACCAGAACGCGCCGGCGTCCGTTTACCGCAACCTGCTGCGGGAAAATCACGGCAAGGGCAGCAACTACCTGCAACTCCTGTTGTCCGGAGCCGGCGATAACACCGGCGCCATCGGCGCGAAAGTGCAGGTCTGGAACAAGGGGAAAGTCCAGTTTTTCGAAAGGATGTCGACACGGGGATTCCAGTCGCATATTACGGAACGCCTGCACGTCGGACTCGGAACAACGGATCGGGTCGATTCGATCGTTGTCGAGTGGCCCCTCGGCGCAAAACAGGTCCTCCAGCATGTGACAGCAAACCAGTTGCTGACGATCCGCGAAGCCCGGAGCGCTCCGCAAAAAGAAGCGCCACGCGCCCGAACGCCTGCCGTGTTTTCGCCGGTAGCTCCGCTCATTCCCTATACGCACGCCGAACAGGGCTTTAACGATTTCAAAAGGCAACCGCTCCTGCTGACGATGCTGACACCCTGCGGTCCGGTGATGGCTTCCGCCGATGTGAACGGCGATAATCGGGCCGACGTGTTCGTCGGGGGCGCGCAGGGCAATCCCGGAAAGATCTTTCTTCAGAAAACGGACGGCACGTTCGAACCGTCGCCGTCCGCGGCCTTTGATCAGCAATTTACCGATGCCGATGCGCTTTTCTTCGACGCCGATGGCGACCATGACGCCGACCTGTACGTAGTCAGCGGTGGCTATAATGATTACAACCCGAATGACAAAGCCCTGCAGGACCGCCTCTACCTGAACGATGGTACCGGCACCTTCTCCCTTTCAACGGGCAGGCTACCGGAAATGCGGGTGAGCAAATCCTGCGTCGCTGCCGCGGATTATGACCACGACGGCGACCCGGACCTCTTCGTCGGAGGAAGGGTTATTCCGGGTCAGTACCCCCTCACGCCGGAAAGCTTTCTGCTGGAAAACGAGAACGGGAATTTCCGGAACGTCACCCGCGAGAAGGCCTCCAGGCTGTCCGCCGCCGGAATGGTGAGCGATGCCGAATGGGTGGATGCCGACGGCGACGGGTGGGAAGACCTCGTCGTCAGCGGCGAGTTTATGCCCATCGAAGTCTTTCTGAATAAGGGTGGAAGGGGTTTCGACCAGGCTACTAAAAAATTCTTCGATCATCCCCTGGCCGGTTTGTGGAACCGGATGCTCGTTTACGATTTCGACGCCGATGGCGACAAAGACATCGTTGCGGGAAACCTCGGCCTGAACACGCAGCTGAAGGCAAGCGAAAGCGAACCGCTGGAGCTTGTCTACAAAGACTTCGACAAGAACGGTTCCATCGATCCGATCCTGACCTGTTACATTATGGGAAAATCCTATCCCTTTGCCGGCCGCGATGAATTGCTCGACCAGATGTACAGCCTGCGCAGCAAGTTCACCAACTATGCGTCGTACGCAAAAGCAACGCTTCACGATATTTTTTCCAATGCAGACCTGAAGGATGCGCGGCTGCTCAGGGCCACTACGCTCGAAAGTGTTTACCTGGAAAACGCCGGCGGCAGGTTCATCGTCCATCCCCTCCCGAAGACCGCGCAGTTTGCACCCCTGTATGCGATGGCGCCGCTTGATTACAACAAAGATGGGAAAATAGACCTGCTCCTGGCGGGAAACCAAAGTTCCATCCGCATCCGCATGGGCGTGATTGACGCGAACTTCGGCCAGTTGTACGAAGGCGACGGGAAAGGCAACTTCACGTACGTGGATCAGACGAAATCGGGATTGCGGCTCACCGGTGACACCAAGTCTCTTCAGCTGATTTCCGCTCATGGCGAATGGTATCTGATGGCTGGCGTCAATAACGTGGGTGTTCAAACCTACAAGCTGGAGAACAGAAATTTCCTGAACGAATAAATTCTTTAACAGAGCAGGCGAATAAATCGAATGATCATGAGAGCAGGGACTAGGGAATTGTGGATCGCGGCATTTTTTATTGCGGCGGCGGGAAGATGTTTTTCGCAAAACGCCGGCGACCGTCAGGCGGAGGTCCAACGCCTTTCCGACCGTGTCTTCAACTTGTCGGAAGTGATGCTGCACGATGCCACAAATCCTCCGGCGGCAAGCCGGGTTTATGCATACGCCCTGCTCGGAGCGTACGAGACCGCCTTCCTCGCGAAGGCTGACGTACCCGACCTCAACCCGAAACTGAAAGTCAACCCGGGAGGTGGAGCCCTCGCCGTGCCGAAAAAGATGAACCTTTCCTTCTGCAGCAACTATGCCTTGCTGGAAATCGGCCGGGCCCTGATGCCGTCGGGATTCATGCTGGAGGACAAGAAGAAGGAGCTGATCGCGCAGTTCAAAAAGAGCTCGGGGTTTTCGGAGAAAGAGATCGCGGGGCAGGTGCGTTACGCCCTGGCGGTGGCCCAACGGGTCATCGGCTATGCCCGCGCGGACGGGTACAACAAGCTCAGCACCTATACACGCTATACTCCCAGCAAGGAGGAAGGTCACTGGTACCCCACGCCTCCTGCGTATATGGGAGCCGTTGAACCGCGGTGGGAAACGGTCCGGCCGTTTTTTCTGGACTCCGCTTCGCAGTTCGCGCCCGCGCCCCCCGCGCCTTTCAGCAAAGATCCGTCGAACTCCTTTTATGGGCAGATGCGCGAGGTGTATGAAATCCGCAATGCGGCATCCGAATCACAGCAGGCCATTGCCAGCTTCTGGGACTGCAACCCCTTCGCCGTCGCGTTTTCAGGGCATGTGGCCATCGGCTTGAAGAAAATATCACCCGGCGGACACTGGATGGGAATCACGGGCATCGCCTGCAAACAGGCCGGCCTCCCGCTTGATTCCGCCATTTTCGTACACGCGGTGGTAGCCATGGCGTTGCACGACGCCTTCATCAGCTGCTGGAATGAAAAATTCAGAAGCGACCGCATCCGCCCGGAGACGGCGATCAACAAATACCTCGACCCCGACTGGCGGCCGCTCCTGCAGACCCCTCCTTTCCCGGAATATACCAGTGGCCACAGCGTTGTATCGTCGGCCGCGTCGGTTATCCTGACCCATATGCTCGGCGAGGATTTCGCGTTTACCGACACCTCGGAGCTCTTCTTCGGCCTGCCCGAGCGGCGGTTCAAATCGTTTTACGAAGCGGCCGACGAGGCGGCCATTTCCCGCCTCTACGGTGGCATTCATTTCCGCGACGCCTGCGAGCAGGGACTGGTACAGGGCAGAAAAGTAGGTCAGCATGTGCTGAATTGCCTCTTCCCCTATCAACCCTGACTCGAATCACATACCGATTGCGACTACCGGTTTCCATTCCTCAGCACCATTAAGGAAACGGGCCTTTTTCCCCAGCCGGCATAGAGGCTGTCGGGCACACCCCTCGGAAAGGCGAGCGCGCCCAGGAGAATGTCCTGGTCGTGGTCGCCGTCGAGGTCGGTCGTCTCCAGGGTGATCCATCGCCCGGAAGCGGCGAGCGGAGTATAGAAATCGGTAAACGTTCCGCCGCGGTTTTCAAGATAGACGAACCCG
>DASVOT010000770.1:0-2339 GCA_036383235.1 Chryseosolibacter sp. | reverse complement strand
TCGAAGAAGGAACTCGATGCGCTGAAGAACAAATACAGCAAGAACCTCACCGACCTTCGCGATGAAATGATCAAGAAGCTCACCACCCTGCTGAACGGCAAAACGAGCAACGGTGTCAAGCACAAGTTCGGCGACGAACTGGTGAGCAAGGGCGTGAAGTTCACCTCAAAGGTCATCGAAAACAATCTTTTTCCCGACAAGAATATTTACCGGGACGAAAGCAATTACAATGTCGCCGAAGAGGTGAACCTCATCGCGGATGTCAGCCTTGAGAACTGGACAAGCGATGAGCACACCAATGACCTGATCGCGCAAACCGTGAAGAACTATCTCATCAAGCGAAACAACTACGCCGGTGAGTTCAAGCGGGAGCGTTTCACCCTTGAAGTAGGTGACGAGCTTCCCACCGGTATTGTTCAGCTCGCAAAAGTATATGTCGCCAAGAAGCGCAAGCTGAAAGTCGGCGATAAGATGGCCGGCCGTCACGGAAACAAGGGCGTTGTCGCCAGGATTGTCCGAGAAGAAGACATGCCGTTCCTGCAGGACGGAACGCCGGTGGACATTTGTCTCAACCCGCTGGGCGTGCCCTCCCGTATGAACCTCGGCCAGATTTACGAGACCGTTCTGGCTTGGGCTGGCCTGAAACTCAACAAGAAATACGCCACTCCGATCTTCGACGGCGCATCGCTGGATGAAGTGCAGAAGGAGCTGAAGGATGCGGGCCTTCCGGAATTCGGAAGAACGTATCTCTACGATGGTCTGACGGGTGAGAAGTTCGATCAGCCGGTGACGGTGGGCATCGCCTACATGCTGAAGCTCGGCCACCTGGTGGACGACAAGATGCATGCCCGTTCCATCGGACCGTACTCCCTTATTACGCAGCAACCCCTTGGCGGTAAGGCGCAATTCGGCGGTCAGCGTTTCGGTGAAATGGAGGTTTGGGCGATTGAAGCGTTTGGCGCTTCGCACATCCTGCAGGAGATCCTCACCATCAAGTCGGATGATGTGATCGGCCGCGCGAAGGCGTACGAAGCCATCGTGAAAGGTGAAAACATGCGGAAGCCTAACATTCCTGAATCATTCAACGTGCTGGTTCATGAATTGAGAGGCCTGGCGCTGGAGATCACGATGGATTAAGTCCATGGTTCAAAGTCGATAGTCCATGGCGTATGCTGCTATCGACCATCGACCATTGACTAAAAGAAAATAAACAACTGAAAACTCACAATATGTCTTTCAGAAAAAATAAAAAGATCAACAACGATTTCTCAAAGATCACCATCAGCCTGGCTTCCCCCGAATCAATTCTGGAGAGCTCGCATGGTGAGGTTACTCAGCCGGAGACGATCAACTACAGGACCTATAAGCCCGAAATGGGCGGGTTGTTCTGCGAGCGGATCTTCGGCCCGGTAAAGGACTGGGACTGTCATTGCGGAAAATATAAGAGGATCCGTTATAAAGGCATTATATGCGACCGTTGCGGCGTGGAGGTTACCGAAAAGAAGGTAAGACGCGAGCGCATGGGTCACATCGAGTTGGTAGTACCCGTGGCGCACATCTGGTATTTTCGCTCCTTGCCGAACAAGATCGGATACCTGATCGGACTGCCGACGAAGAAGCTGGATCAGATCATTTATTACGAGCGCTATGTGGTGATTCAGCCCGGCCTGAAGGAAGAGGACGGTATCAACCGCCTGGATTTCCTCACCGAGGAGGAGTACCTCGACATTGTGGATAAGCTGCCGCGCGAGAACCAGATGCTCGACGACAACGATCCGAAGAAATTTATCGCCAAGATGGGTGCCGAGGCGCTCGAGATGCTGTTGTCAAGAACGCAGCTCGATATTCTCTCGTACGACCTGAGGCACCAGGCCGCCACCGACACTTCGCAACAGCGCAAAGCGGAAGCGTTGAAACGCCTGAAGGTGGTGGAGGCCTTCCGGGAGGCGCGTACGCGCATTGAAAACAAGCCGGAGTGGATGGTTATCAAAATGGTTCCGGTGATCCCGCCGGAGTTGCGTCCATTGGTACCGTTGGACGGCGGTCGTTTTGCGACTTCCGATCTGAACGACCTTTACAGGCGTGTCATCATCCGCAACAACCGTCTGAAGAGACTGATCGACATCAAGGCTCCTGAAGTGATCCTCCGCAACGAGAAGCGGATGCTCCAGGAGGCGGTCGATTCCCTGTTCGACAACTCCAGGAAAGTGAACGCGGTACGATCCGATGGCAACCGCGCCCTGAAATCCCTCAGTGATATGCTGAAAGGAAAGCAGGGTCGCTTCCGCCAGAACCTGTTGGGAAAACGCGTTGACTACTCGGGCCGTTCGGTTATCGTG
>DASVOT010000769.1:0-6801 GCA_036383235.1 Chryseosolibacter sp. | reverse complement strand
TGATCGTCATCAACATTTAAGACCACCATGAAAACAGGCGTATAATTCTCATACCAACTACAGCCGCCTCGTTTTATCCTCTTTAACGGAGAGCGGCTGTGGATTTATTTTCATAAATTCCACACTTGGAAATGGATTAATTGCAGCGCGAAGATCGCCGTCGCGAAATGATGATCTTCTTCCTGTAATTTAATGACGAGTGACGTCGTTTTTGTCCACGCTCCGGAGATCAATCGCAGCGCAGCACCAAGATGACTTGCTTCCCTCGAAAATATTCCGGTACGGCTGGCGGCAACCGGGTTGTCTGATCTCTCCATACTTTATAGATTGCGTCCATTCAATTTTATTCGTTATGCAAAGACTTGAGAACAAGGTCGCGTTGATCACAGGGGCAAGCCGGGGGATTGGATTTGGTATTGCAGAAATGCTCTTAAAGGAGAAGATGAAAGTGGCCATCACGAGCAGGTCGCAAAGATCCGCCGATGAGGCGGCGGCGAAGCTGGGCGGGTCAGGCGAAGGGGAGGTGATGGGCATCGAAGCGGATGTTCGCGATTTGAATTCACAGAATGAGGCGCTCGGCCGGATCATTTCGAAATGGGAAAAACTGGATGTGCTGGTCGCCAACGCCGGAGTGGGATATTTTGGGTCGATTGAGAGCCTGACCCCCGAGCAGTGGAAAGAGACCATTGACACGAATCTGACCGGCGTCTACTACAGCGTTCGCGCATCGCTGCCTTACCTGAAGAAATCAAAAGGGTACATCATCACCATCGCGAGCCTCGCCGGAACGAATTTCTTCGCCGGTGGTTCCGCCTACAACGCGAGCAAGTTTGGGCTCGTCGGTTTTACCCAGGCGATGATGCTGGATGTGCGGAACGATGGGATCAAAGTTTCTACGATCATGCCTGGCTCGGTTGCCACCTATTTTAATCATGCGGAGCCATCGGAAAAAGACAGCTGGAAGATCCAGCCGGAAGATATTGGCCAGATTGTCGCAGACCTGTTGCACATGCATCCCAGAACCTTGCCCAGCAAAATAGAAGTCAGGCCCAGCATTCCACCGAGGGGGTAAAGGTATATACGGATCTAAGGATATACGGATCTAAGGATCTAAATCCGTATATCCATATTTCCATATACCCTGTACCCATACCCCGAGGAGTTACTCCAGCACTTTCTCCTCATACAGCCGTGAGTACCTGCTTGTGCCGATATGCTGATCGGTTTTCACTGCATATTCATGAGTAAACGCGGCTCCGAAGTAAAGGATAAAGGAGCAGTAGAAAACGAATAACAACAATAAAGCGAGGGAAGTAGTTGCTCCGAAGATCGTCTCGAGCCGGGCGTGCACCAATACTTTTTTCAGGATGAGTTCTCCGAAACTATACAGAACACCCGTGAAGAATCCTCCGACAAAAGCCACCTCCCATTTGACGTGAGCTTCCGGAAGGATTTTGAAGATGAGGGTGAACCAGACACTGATGACCACCACTGAAAACATGGTGTGCAGGATGCGGATAGCGATCATAGCGGCGCCTGGCCAGATGACTTCCAGGTAATCGTGTGAGACCGCCAGGCCTGTGTTGACAAAGATGGATAGCAGCATCAACAAACCCGAGTAGAAGATCAGAAGGATTGCGGTGCCCCGTTCCCATCCGAAATATCGGAGGTGCCATTCCGGTTGACTGCGGATGTGCCAGAGCTTGTGAATGGATTTCTTCACCACGGTCAGCAAGGTCGTTGCAACAAAGAGAAAGAAGATGGAGCTGCCCAGCGTGATGAGCCACCCGCTCTCCAGCTCCATGAAATTTCCCACGATGCTTTGCACGTCACGCGCCGTCTCGCTGCCAAAGGCGGAGCCGAACACTTTGAACATTTGATAGCCGATCTCTGCTTGCTTGAAATACAGGCTGAAAACGTTTACCAGGAGGATGATAATGGGGGAGAGCGAAAAAGTGGCGAAAAAAGCGGTCGAGGAGCATAAAATCAGGGGATCATTCTTCTCCAGGAGGGCAAAAGCCCTTCTGAATGCCGCAAGAATGCATTTAAAAGTGTCCATAGGCCTGCATTTACCAGGATCCCGAAAACAATCTCTATGCCCGGAAACCACCTTTAAAGCGGCTTTAATGAGCTTTTTTAGGCTATGCGGTGACATCATCTCTTTTGGCAGGGATTTTGCGACTGGAAACTGCCGGTTTCAACGACTTCATTGTCAATAAGTTCGTATGTAAGGTTGCAATCGCCTTTCACTTTTTATTCAGGCCTCAAAAATCAAACTTTGGTTAAGTTAAACCCTGAAAATGTATGAACCCCAAAACCCTGTATGTTTTTGCCATTGTCGCATCAGCGGCCCTGCTTTCCTGCTCGGACAGCAATGAAAGTAAAAGGAAAGGCGATGCGGATGTCCCTCATGAAGGCACAAAGTGGAACATCGTTTCTGTCGACAATTACGCCTTAACAGACGTCGGTATGACGGGCGTGGTTTCGAAGACAGGAAGCCTGTCAAACGCGGGTGCCTTCTATTTCGTCGACGGCGACACGAAAGGCTCCTTTGAGATGACGATCGAAGGTTATAACAAGGAAGACCTGTTCACTTACACGAAGAATGCAAGCGACAGCACGGTCAACATCGTCAACCTCGATCAGTCCGTAGGCGTGACTACCAACCAGAATGTGCTCCTGCTGTCCGGCAAGCAAACTTCGGCGACGCAGATGACCCTTGATTATGTCTCGATCGTGAAGGAATCTTCAGCCACCGGTATTTTCACTTTGACCGCCACGACTATCAAACTCGAAAAACAATAACATGAATCAGGTGCCTCTGGCCAGGCGACTGCCGGTGTTGGAGGCACCTTCCTTTCTCGCGCTCGATGCAGTGAGTAAATTCATCCGCAGTGGGGTGTCTTCAATTTCCGCGCGCACTTCTCCGGACTGAGCGGCGCTTTTCCCTTTTAAATGACGGATCGCTCGGGGGATTCTTTGTCAGTGATCCGCCTTCTCGTTAACTTTTACGCTCTTCGTCATTGTGGAAAAAGACTGCAGCGCTGCAACGTTTGCGGTGCAGGTACAGTATTTTTTTCTTCTTCGCGTTTGTGAGCCGGGTATGGAGGGATTGAGCAGGAAAGTAAAAGATAAAACGCAACGACTATACGTCAAATTGGTCGGGACGCTGCGCATGGCTGGTGTTTATCGGCCGTTGATTCGCGCCTTCCGGCCGCGGGTTGTGCTGCCGATACAACGGCGGTGCACGCGATTTGTGCAGGAACAACGCATTCGGGAAAAACTTGCATGGGGATACCGGGCCTTTGAGGCGTATCTCGGCCGCCATCCCCGCGTGAGACTCGCCCTGAGCATCAGCGGTGCGCTCGCCTCCCTGCTGTTTGTGTCCTTCTTTTTTATCCTCACCCAGACACCCTCGAAGCAAGAGCTCGCGATCGTGAAAAATGCAGTAGCCTCCGAGGTATACAGCGCCGACAGCGTGCTGCTGGGCCGGTACTTTACGCAGGACCGCACCGAAGTGAAGTATGAAGACATCTCGCCCCGCCTCATCGACGCGCTGATCGCCACGGAAGACATCCGTTTTTTCAGACACCATGGTATTGATTACAGGAGTCTGGGAAGGGTATTGTTCAAAACGATCTTGTTGCAGGACGAAAGCTCCGGCGGCGGAAGCACCATCACGCAACAGCTTGCAAAAAATCTTTTTCCCCGCAAATCGTACTGGATCGCTTCCATGGTGATCAACAAGTTCAGGGAGGCGATCATTGCCATGCGCCTGGAGAGCATTTATTCCAAAAAAGACATTCTGGCGCTATACCTCAACACCATTCCCTTCGGCGAAAACACCTATGGAATACAGGCCGCGTCAAAACGCTTTTTCTCCACCACGGCAAAGGAGCTTACGCTTGAGCAGGCAGGGGTGCTGGTGGGGATGTTAAAGGCGACGCATTATTACAATCCTCGCCTGTTTCCGAAGCGGGCACGCGATCGCAGGAATGTTGTCTTCTCGCAGATGGTGCGGTACCGGTATTTGAGCGAGCAGGAAGGCGATCGGCTAAAGGCGAAACCCGTTCGCCTGGCCTATCAGCGAACGACTTATCATGAGGGACTTGCTCCCTATTTCCGGGAACAGGTGAAGGCAGAGCTGATGCGGTGGTGCTCGGAACATACAAAACCCGACGGCAGCCACTTTGACCTGTACACGGACGGACTAAAAATATACACAACAATCGATTCGCGGCTTCAGCAATATGCGGAGCAGGCGGTGAGTCACCAGATGGCCGATATCCAGAAAGTATTTTTCGATCATTGGGGCCGGACGAAGCCCTGGCAAGGCCGGGAAGAGATCGTCATGGATGCCGTGCGGCGATCCAACCGCTACAAAACCCTGAAAGACCAGGGCTTGTCGGAAAAGGAGATCATGAAGGTCTTCAACACGCGCATACCCATCCGGTTATTTACATGGCAAGGGGAGAAAGAGGTGGAGGCGACTCCGCTTGATTCTGTCAGGCATCACCTGCAGTACCTCAACGCCGGCTTCCTCGCGGTTGAGCCGGCGACGGGACGTGTCCAGGCATGGGTGGGAGGGATCAATCATGATTTCTTCCAGTACGACCACGTCCGCGAGTCAACGAAACGGCAGGTCGGGTCGATCTTCAAGCCGATCGTTTTTGCCATGGCGATCGAGAAGGGAATCGCCCCCTGCGAGCTGATTCCTGCCGGACGGCAGACCTATATCAATGAACAGGGCGAGGAGTGGACGCCGCGAAATTCGAACTACGATTACGATGTCAGCTACACCATGCGCGGTGCGCTGGCCTATTCGGTCAACACCGTATCGGTGAAGCTGATCGAGCGGGCGGGTGTCGAGAATACCATCAACCTGGCCCGAAGGCTTGGTATTACGAGCGATATGGAAGCAGATCCTTCGATTTCGCTGGGTTCGTCTTCCATCTCGATGATGGAGATGACGGGTGCCTACGGTGCGCTGGTGAATGACGGCGTGCTGAACTACCCGTATTTTATTGAATCGATCCGCGATCGAAGGGGGAATATCTACCGTGACTTCAAGCCGCGCGCTTCGGGCCGGCGGGCGTTGTCTGCGGAGACAGCGCAACTGGTGCGCTACATGCTGCAAGGGGTTGTCCGGGAAGGCACGGCGTCGCGTCTGCGCTGGCGCTATCAGATCATGAATGATGTTGCCGGAAAGACCGGGACTACACAGGAGAACGCTGACGGATGGTTCATGGCCGCTACCCCCGCGCTGGTGATTGGAACGTGGGTGGGCGCCGATGACCCGCGCATCAGCTTCCGCAGCACCTACCTCGGCCAGGGATCAAATACGGCCCTGCCCATGGCGGCCTATTTTCTGGAAAAGATCAACAAAGATCCGCGTTATGAGGCGCTTGCGAAAGCAAAATTCCCCGACCTTCCTTACTCCCTCCGCAGAAAGTTGAATTGCGACCTGTACGAACTTGACGACGACCTTCTGAGGAACATCGAGAGAACGGTCTGGCAGCGCGATTCTATTATCCAGTCGGATACCCTCAGCGCGCCACCTCCCGAGACGTACCTCCAAATGCTGTACAGGCGGAAAATGCGCATCATGCTCGCGAGCGAGCCGGATGAAAATGAAAAATCGCCGTCGGGAACGTCGGGGACCGCGCGAACGAGCCTGAGGCAATAGGACGAAATACCACGGTCTCTGCGCGTACGGCACCGCACCTGCCGATGATTCGGCTGCACCTATTTAACGGCTGCGCGGGCCCGATGCCGCGGTCATGTGAGGGTGTGATGGCGCCTTACCGGTACTGATAATATTGCGGGCACTCAGGATCTTTGTGGACTCCGCGGATGATAGACCGGTAGTTGATCATAAATTCATGCGTACCATTTGAGAAACCGTTGAGGTCGGAGGACGTCCAGTCGTAGGAATAGCCAAAGTGCAGTTTCTCGCTGATCTTTAAGTCGATGAATGAAATGAACGAGTCACCCAGGCGATACGAGGTACCCAGGCTGAAAATGTCGTAGAAGATCACGGCCGTATTGATGTCAAAGCTCAGGGGCTGGCCTTCCTGCGCGCGGACGAGCGCAGAGGGGTTGATCTTGACTTTTTCCGTTCTGTCAAGAGGTAACAGGATGCCGCCGCGCAGGAAGTAATAGCGCGCTTCCCTGATCTCGCTGGCCAGGGTCTGGAAGGAATTTCCCAGTTTGTTGTTCAGGATAAAGGGGACGGAGAATCCCAGGAAGTAATTCTTTTTATGATAATAAACCCCCGCCCCGAAGTTCGGCTTGAACCGGCTGCTGAAGCTGTAGAATGAAACGTCACCGGGGTTCTGCAGGTCGAGCGCACTGTAGTCTGCGTCGATCAAATTGAAACCTGCCTGCAATCCCATCGAGAGCGTGGCATCCGGGAAATGGATCTTGTAAGCATAGTAACCGAAAACGTGGTTGTTGCGATAACTGCCGATCTCATCATGGTTGAACATGATGCCTACGCCAATCTTGTTTTTCAGGAGCGCGGTATGCGCGCTGGCGTTATACGTTCGCGGTGCGCCGGGAAAATTCACCCATTGATTGCGGTACATACCCGTGGCGCTTAGCTTGACATGGCTGCCCGCATAGGCGGGATTAATGACGAGCTCGTTAAAATAATACTGGGAGAAGACCGGATATTGCTGCGCCCCGGACTCGGCGAAAAACGCCGTTACCAGCCCTGTGACTAAAAACATTTTTTTAAGAAGCGCGGCCATGCCCAATTATTTAATTTACAATTTCCAGGTAACCTGCGACGGGCTTGCT
>DASVOT010000768.1:0-3245 GCA_036383235.1 Chryseosolibacter sp. | reverse complement strand
AAATACGTCAACTCCCTCTGCGGCCTTGACTCCGGAAAAAGGTCCCACGCTCCGGGTCTCAGTCTGCTGCGCAAGCACGGTCGAAAATGAAATGACAACGGCAACAAAAGCGCAAAATTTCTTCATAATTCCATGTATTTGACACAAAGACCGCACAAAAAAGCAAGGGTTGCACGGCGTGTTTAACCCCACTTTTTTCCAACTATGTACTAAAACATCTTATTTTTACTTAATTTTCAGGGCAGAATTATAAACATTGCACCCCAAACCAAAAAGCCTTACTATGATTTTTGACAAGAAAGCAGAATTAAATGTGCTCATCAACCTCGCTGCCAGTGATAACCATGTGGCTGACCGTGAGTCTAAACTCATATATCTGATCGGCAAGGTGAACGGGATTCCAAATGACGAGATCGGACAGATGATCAAAAATCCTCAGCCGATCCATGGCATCGACTCGCTGACTCCCGACCAGAAATTCGAGCACCTTTACAATCTGATCCAGCTTATGAAAACAGATGGACAGGTTTTCAGAAGCGAGGTGGTTTTCTGCGAACAGATGGCTGAGAAGCTCGGTTACAAGAAAGCGGTCGTGGGGGAGATCTCACAGCATGTCTATAGCGACCCTACCATCACCGCAGATCGCGACATGTTGAAGAAGAAAGCGGAAAAATATCTGAAAAAATAAGCTCGGCATTTGATAAGGCGTCTGTCGCAGGCAACGCCGGGAAGCCCATCTTTCGTCATGCTATATATGAAAAAGATGGGCTTTCTTATTTTCTGTAAACAACCTTTCCCCCCACGATCGTCATCACCACTTCCGTGCTGAGCAACTCCGATTCGGGTACGGTCATAAGATCTTTAGAAAAGACGGTAAAGTCCGCATACTTTCCTGCTTCGATCGAGCCAACCACCTGCTCCTGAAAAGCGCCATACGCCGCGTCAAGCGTGTATGACCTGAGCGCCTGCTCGCGCGTCATCTTTTGTTCCGGCTCAAATCCTCCTTCCGGGTCACCCTTCAAGGTTTTTCTCGTAACGGCGGCATAAAAACAGGCAACGGGATTGAGAGGTTCTACCGGTGAGTCGGTGCCGTTCACGATCCTGGCTCCCGACCGCAAAAGTGACTGCCAAACATATGCACCCTCCCTGATCCTCTTTTCACCCAGCCGCTCGATGGCCCAGGGCCTGTCGGAAGACATGTGTATCGCCTGCATGGAAGGGATCACTCCAAGCTTGCTGAATCGCGGGATGTCCGAAGGATTCAGATGCTGGGCGTGTTCGATGCGAAACCGGTGATCCCGCGCCTTTTCCGGATTCTCTTTCAATGCGATTTCATATCGGTCGAGAACTTCACGGTTGGCCCGGTCTCCGATAGCGTGAGAGCAGAGTTGGAAGCCGTGCTTCAAAGCTGCCCTCGCCACATCGAGCACCGTGTCCATCGGCGTGGTAGCCATCCCTGAAAATCCGGGGCGATCGCTATAAGGCTCAAGCAACCAGGCACCTCGCGAGCCAAGTGCTCCGTCACAACTCAATTTGATCGCCCGGATGGTGAGGCGATGCTCCGGATCGATTTCGGGCCCGCGATTCAGCCATTCATGGAGGAGCTCCGAATCCCAGCCCGCGACCATGACATACAACCGCACAGTCAACCTGCCTTCTTTTTTGAATTCCCTGAACAGGGCAATACCACTCCGCGACGTCCCCGCATCGTGAAAGCCAGTGATTCCATTCGCAGCGCACGCCTTAAGGGCCAGTTCCAAAGCCCGGGCATCGGTTGACGGCGAATTTTCCGGGATATACTTCTCAACAAGGTTCATCGCCCCTTCGGTAAAGATACCGGTAGGATTGCCCAGGCCATCCCTGATGATTTCGCCACCCTCATCATCAAGCTCATTGCGCAGTTTATCGCCGGACAGCTGATTTACACCGGCAATTTCCATAGCCTTCGCGTTTGCCATGGCTGCATGGCCACTCGCATGATGGAGAAAAACCGGATTTTCCGGCGAAACGGAGCTGAGCAATTGATGCGTCTGAAAGCCATTTACCATCGGCTGAGGACGGCGATCCCATTTATCCTGGTGCCAGCCGCGGCCAATTATCCACTCCCCCGGCTGTGCCTGCTTCACCGCCTCCGCCACCTTTTCCACAAGCTCGTCATAGCTTCTTACTGCCATGAGGTCCAGCTCCAGCTCATTGTATCCCACGCCCATCATATGCGCATGTCCTTCAATGAACCCGGGAGTCATCGTCTGTCCCCTCAGGTCAATGGTCTCCGTTTTCTCATTGACAAAGCCATGCGCCTCTGTTTCTGACCCGGCGAATAAGATCTTGTCGCCGCTGACGGCCACTGCCTCCACAACAGGGTGTCGCTCATCCATCGTGTATATTTTTCCACCGGATATTACCAGATCAGCGTATTTTTTGGATTGTCCGCAGCTGAAAAGCACTGCCAGCAGCGGAATCGTGAACAGGAGGCGGACCAGATTCATGGGAAATTTTTCTAAACCGTAATATTACCGCCTATTTACGGAATTTTGCTGGAATGAACGGGCCGCCGGGAGCCTCCAGATTTCCAAAAGAAATACCGGCCAATTTATCGGCAGATTGTCACGAATCGATGCGCTAAATACCTCGCCCGGAAGTAATTTTGCGTCTCCGTTCAAACAGAAAGTCTTAATCATGCGTCAACGGTTAATAGTCCTTGGTTACCTCGCTTTGTTCTGGCTTGGCGTTCAGGTCGTCATCCGGGCGCTCTTTCTTCTTTATAACCTTGACCTGACCGAACAGCTCAGCACCCCGGACATCCTCCGGGTCTTTCTGAATGGACTGAAAATGGACATGAGCCTGTCCGGCTATTTTCTGCTGGCGGCGGGGTTGATCCTGACGGTGTCGCTCTTTTTTAAGAACCGGTGGTCGTATTTTATCCTGAACTCCCTGAATATTTTCCTGATCGTCTTTTGCACATTGCTGGCCTCAGTAGACGTCGAATTGTACCGCCACTGGGGATTTCGCCTCAACAACGCCCCTCTCTTTTATATGGAGTCCGCAGGATCGGCAGCCCTGGGAAGCGTGGCCGTGTCGGTGGTATTCAAACTGCTCCTGATCTGCGGTGCGATCACCATCGTCTTTGTCTTTCTGTACGACCGCCTGGTCACGCCCAGGATCTCGGCGCTGGAGCCCGGAAAAAAAACCGACTCGATGGTGTTGCTTGTCGTCTGCGCCCTGATGATTATTCCGATCCGGGG
>DASVOT010000767.1:0-4479 GCA_036383235.1 Chryseosolibacter sp. | reverse complement strand
ATCCCCTACAACAACGTCCTGATGATGATCGGGGAGGACGGTATCTTTCAGTTTGACTACAGCGACCCGAAGAACATGAAGATGCTCAGCAAGATTGATGTATCCCATGCGCAGTAAGACCCTGCTGTGGTTTACCTTTTTCTCTGTCTTTTGCTCGTATTCATTAATCGCCCAGGAGGATACGACTCGGTCAAAAATCAGTTATTTCATTTGCCTCCAGACCGGCGGCGCCTTTGGAAAAAACGGACATGGCGGGTCTCTTACCAACGCTCTCATCCAGGGAGTCCGTTATAAGCGCTTTGCGTTTGGCGTAGGTGTCGGCTACGATGTGCACACGGATTGGAAGCTGGTGCCCTTCTTTGCAAGCGTGAACGTTGACCTTCTGCGGCACGGGGCCGGCGCTGCCTATATTCAGATGAACGGGGGCTATTCGAAAGCCTGGGCTCCCACGTTGAGTGACAGCCCGCTCTTCTTCATCCAGGAGAGAAACCCTTACCTCAACCCGCTTGTCGGATACAGGCTCGCCGCCGGCAAACTGAACGTTTATTTATCTGCAGGGTATAAATTTCAACATCTCACATACGGCTGGACATCGGGCTGGAGCCAGTCGGTCACAACGCGCATTGAAAGAACCATTGAGCGGATTGTCGTCCAGCTTGGAGTCGGCTTCAGGTAAGAGGGCCAACAGCGTTCAGGAACCGCTGATACCATCAATAGAAGTGGCGATGTGCTCCCACCGCGCGTTCGCCTCGCCCAACTCCTTGTTCACCTGCTCAAATTTTTCCTGCACGACGTTCAGCTTCCCGAAATCGGAAAAGATTTCCGGCCGGGTCATCTCTGTTTCGAGTTTTTCCTTCTCTGCCTGAAGCATTTCCATACGTTCCTCAACTTTTTTCAGTTCTTTCTCCAGGTTTTTTAGCTGCGCTTCCTGCGAAGGTGTGCGTTCTTTGGGGGGCTCGCTCTTCTTCTCAGCCTTCGGTTTCTTCGGCTCCGGTGTCGCCGCTGCGGCGTTCACCTGGTTTTTCTTTTTCCAGTACTCATACTCCTCATAGGTGCCCGGATATTCCTTGATGTGCTTATCCTCGATGTACCAGATCTTGTTTGCGATCTGGTTGACAAAGTGCCTGTTATGCGATACAACGACAAAGCTGCCCTGGTACTGCTGAAGCGCCTGAATCAGGATGTTCTCGGAAATGAAATCAAGGTGGTTGGTCGGCTCATCCAGGAGAAGGAAGTTCGCTTCGGAAATCAGCGTTTTCGCCAGCGCGACCCGTGATTTTTCGCCGCCCGACGACACCTTTATTTTCTTGAACTGATCGTCGTCGGAAAAAAGGAAACAGCCGAGCACGTTTCGCAGTTCCTGCTCGGTCTTGCCGGAGCCTGCCTGTTTCAATTCCTCGATGATCTCATTCTCCACGTGCAGAGATTCGAGCTGGTGCTGGGCGTAGAAAGCTTGTATGACGTTATACCCGATGATCCGCTCGCCCTCGACCGGCTCCTGGCCTGCAATGATCCGAAGAAGGGTGGACTTGCCTTTTCCGTTTGCGCCGATCAACGCAATCTTGTCGCCCCGCTCGATGGAAGCGGAGGTGTTCCTCAGGATTTCCAAAGGGCCGTAAGATTTCGAGATGTTATTGAGCGTCACGATGAAACGCCCGGGTTGCTGGCTGAATTTGAACCTGAAATTGACCGCGGCGGTATCATCCACCACTTCTTCGATCTTGTCCATTCGCTCGAGGGCCTTCACGCGCGACTGTACCTGCCGCGCCTTTGTAGCTTTTGCCCTGAACCGTTCAATGAATCGCTCGGTCTGCCTGATCTTCTGTTGCTGGTTCTCATAAGCATTTTGCTGAATTTCTTCCCTCAGCGCCTTCTCCTCAAGATAATGGGAGTAGTTGCCTTCATAGGTGACGAGCTGCTGCTGTGTCACCTCCACGATCTTGCTCACGACGTTATCCAGGAACACGCGGTCGTGTGAAACCACGATGACCGCTCCCTCGTAATTCCGCAAGTAGTTCTCAACCCATTCGATGGACGGCAGATCGAGGTGGTTGGTGGGTTCGTCCAGCATGAGCAGCGAAGGTTTTTCCAGCAGCAATTTGGCAAGCATGACCCGCATGCGCCAGCCTCCCGAGAATTCCCTCAGGGGGCGGTGCAGGTCGGCGGTGGAAAAGCCGATCCCCTCCAGCACCTCCTCCGCTTTCGCCTGCATTGAATACCCATCGAGATGCTCGAACTTCTCCTGCAGCTTTGTAAGCTTGTCGACAAGCGCGTCGCTGTAAGTTGTTTCGAGTTTGTGAAGGATGGTCTCAATCTGCCGCTGGATATCAACGGCATCTTTAAACGCACCCATGGCAACGGTGACGATCGCATCATCCGTCTGATAGGAGAGAAGGTCCTGGTTCAGGAAGCCAAGGGTGCAATCGTTGCTTTTGCTGATGGCTCCGCCGTCGGGCCGGTAATCGCCGTTGATCAGCCTGAGGAGGGTGGATTTTCCTTTTCCATTGAGGCCAATCAGTCCGATTTTGTCCTTGGGCTTAATGAACATGTTGGCATTTTCATATAGCGCCCGGCCTCCGATGTAATAGGAAAGGTTTGTAATTGAGATCATGCTTAAAGATAAATTCCGGAAAGCGCCCTTCGCCCGGTTGATGAGGCAGTTTAAGGGCCAGCGCGCTTACGCGTTAACAACTAAACCGCAAAAATAATCACAATTGACCTCAGATCACAGAGTTTCCGTCGATAAGGGCGTGGTAGCAAGGCATTTCGGGGTGTATCATATTTCGCAAAAAACTGGTATTGCGCGCGAAAAAATATTAATTACCGGTATTGAAAGACACGTTATGGAAAAGACTTCAAAGGTTTTTGTTTACTCGCTTTTTATAGCGCTGGCCGCCTGCAGCACGGGAGCCGACAAGGAGCAGCCGGCGGAACAAATCGATTTATCCTCTGCTGAAATGGGTAACAGCGAGCCCGCGCTGACCGGACTTTCCGCGGCATTGCCGCTGGATAAGATCAGGCTGCCCGCGGGCTTTCATATCGCCGTCTATGCGGAGGTGCCGGATGCGCGCTCGCTTGCCATCAGCCCTTCAGGGATCGTATACGCCGGCAACCGCGACGGAAATAAAGTCTATGCTGTTATGGATACCGATGGGGATTTCAAAGCGGATAAAAGATGGGTGGTTGCTTCCGGCCTGAATTCTCCAAACGGAGTGGCCTTTAAAGACGGAGACCTGTATGTGGCCGAGGTGAGCCGCGTTATCAAATTCGCCGGTATCGAAAAGAAACTGGATAAGCCTGGAAAACCGGAGGTGATCAACGACGACTATCCCACAGAGACGCATCATGGATGGAAATACATAGCGTTCGGGCCCGATGGCAAACTGTACGTTCCCGTCGGAGCGCCCTGCAATATTTGCGAACCAAAAGACGAGATCTTCGCCACCATCACGAGAATGAATCCCGACGGCAGCGGCCGCGAGATCTATGCACGGGGCATCCGGAATACGGTAGGGATAACCTGGCATCCGGAGACAAAGGAATTGTGGTTTACGGATAATGGCAGAGACATGCTCGGTGACAATGTGCCAAACTGCGAGCTCAACCATGCGCCCAAAGCCGGGATGCATTTTGGTTATCCGTACTGCCACGAAGGTTCGATACAGGATCCCGAGTTTGGAAAGAAAAGATCGTGCGGCGAATTTGTGCCACCTGTTCAGAAGATGGGTCCGCATGTGGCCCCGCTCGGGCTCAAGTTTTATACCGGAAGCATGTTTCCCGACACCTACCGGAACCAGCTTTTTGTAGCCCGGCATGGGTCATGGAACCGGACAAGGAAAATCGGATATGATCTTGCCCTTGTGAAAATCACGAGTGACCGATCAGAAGGCCTGGAAGTATTTGCAACGGGGTGGCTGGATGAGGATGCACAGAAAGCCTGGGGGCGCCCCGTGGATGTGCTCATCCTGCCGGATGGATCGATGCTTGTGTCTGACGACACGGCAAACGTGATCTATCGCATTTCCTACGATGGGCGATCATAGGCCCCGGGGTGAACGCGCGTCATATTTTCGTAAACACAGTCGCAGAGAATGTATCCCGTGTTGTTTGAGGTTGGTCCGGTAACGGTGTACAGTTACGGATTCATGATCGCCCTTGGCATTGTGGCGGGCATGGCCTATCTGGTATCGGCCGGCAGGAAGGAGGGACAGCTTACTTTTGATCAGGCGAACAGCCTGTTTCTGTACGTTTTCGCCGCGGCGGTTGTCGGCGGAAAACTGTTCCTGGTTTTTGAGGATCCTTCCCGCATCCTGAGCGCGCCGGGCAGCAGCCTGCTATCCGGCCATGGATTTGTGTTTTATGGATCCTTCCTGATGGCGATCCCGGTGATGGTGTGGTTTTTCAAAAAGCACGGGCTTCCGGCCAATAAAATGCTCGACATCATGGCTGTTACCACCTGCCTGGTACATATGTTTGGAC